>NZ_JTLF01000316.1:0-35162 GCF_000798855.1 Enterobacter sp. ZOR0014
GGAGTCGTTCTGGTCAGCAGGGGCGCGCAGCGTGCCATTTACCCTTGCTGATCAGGTTGTGACGGGGGACGATTATCGGAAGCTGGTGCGCAGGAGAAAGGCTTCAAAGGAAAGAATGACGATGTGCACACCCGGACTTACAGCCCCTTTAGCTGCACGGGTGAAACTGCCCTTCAGCTCAGGGAGTACGGGTAAAAAAGCACTGACGACATCAGTGCTGCCTTTGTATGCGTGGTGTTACACTACCGCTGCCGGTCAGTACGCCCTTCCTGAAACCGGGGGCGGTTTGTTTTCGGGGACGTTCTGACCGGCACTCCCCCATCACTTGCAGTAGTTCCACCGTCCTTTATGCCGTATATATACACAGCATAAGGAGGTGAATCTGATGCCACGACGCTATGAAATTGACGCTGCCTGGCGTGCGGCCATCACCCGTGAACAGGATGGCCGTCAGACCGTCACAACCGCTGCCTTTGTCCAAGACCTGCACAAGTTCAACTGGCACTGGACGCCCCGCCGGGCGAACCAGTGGATAGAAACGTATGTGTCGGTCTACATATCTTTTAAGTCCATTTTTTCTTTTGGCTTTGCACCTTCCTCAGTATCACAAGTTATTTTCAGAAAAGTGTTTCGCAAAGAGAAACGCGTGCTATAATGTTTCCTGTCGAGAAACAGGGAATCAATAATGATAAAAAGTTTCAAGCACAAAGGGCTACAAAAGCTCTTTGAGAACGACGATCCGAGCGGAGTACAGGCAAAGGATGTGGAGAGAATAAAAATCCGTCTCCTGATGTTAGACGAAGCGACGACAACAGAAGATTTCCGCGCCTATCCAGGGTTCAAATTTCACCCACTGAAAGGCGATAAGAAGAATCTTTATGCGATCACCGTTCGGGCGAACTGGCGAATCACCTTTGAGTTTATCGATGGTGATGCCTACATACTGAATCTGGAGGACTACCACTAATGACGATGTTCAACCCCCCACACCCAGGGGGATTGATTACCGAATACCTGGAGGATAACGAAATCAGCTTACGCGCCCTTGCCCGTAACCTCGACGTTTCCCCTTCTGCGCTGAGTAAAGTCTCGGCAGGTAAAGCGGCGATCAGTCCTGAAATGGCACTGAAACTTGAGGCCGGTTTAGGCATTGCAGCTCGACTCTGGCTGGCAATGCAAGCGACCTATGACCTTAGCCGCGCCCGTAAGGAGATCGACCTCTCCCATGTGGTGCCGGTTACAGTCAAAAGTGACGTAGCCGTACACTAATATAAGCCCTTATTAGAGCTTCATCACTGCTCATAGAGGAAGCTCCGCTAAAGCGGGGCTTTTTTATTCACACAAAAGATTGGTTCATTGCTGAGGCTTTGGATTTTGGCTGGTCGAATGCTTTAGAAACCGGCGATGATCTTGGAATTTTGCTTCACTTAAATGTGAGCGTTCCTCAGTTCGCACCGCAGGGTCAGCTCCCACCAGGTATGTAAGATTGCGTCAAATATCCGAAGCCGCAGCAGCAGTTTTTTTGTAAAAAACGCTCTATCTAACATATTGTACGTTGCGAGAACCTGTGGTTTTTCCCAGATAAATGCATTTCACCCGTTTGAGAAAGTCAATATCCATAGCGCTGTCAGTCTCTGCAACGGTGTAGTTATGGCCAGGGCCACTTAAACGGATTCGCGTTTAAATGATGCATTGAAACTTCTTCTTTTCATTGAGGCTACTGTCATGTCCAGAGATGAGCATATTACCTTTATTAAAGTGGCCAAATTCTGTGGATCACTAAAGTTAGGCGCCAAAAAATTCTCGATGCCGATACGGCCCTCCCCTTCTCCGCGATTCTTAAAATGCTCAGATGACTAAGCGGAGGCCCCTCAAGAAAGTGCCAATTGCGATAACGGCAACATTCCTCATTTCGGAGAAATGTGCGTACCCGATCAACAGGACGTTGCAACGGGAAAATGAATGAAGGTGTGCGATAGCTCATTATTGAATCAGATATCGAGAAACTAGATGTTGCTTATAAACTCAAATCATTTCGTACTCACAGGCTCCTTTGCTTAAGTGATTTCATGATTCTATAATCATATAATCTCAAACTCATTTAATCACAGAATCATTACTACAGCCTACACTTCGTAACGGACACAAGCTTGTTTGCCAATTACACTGATCAACCATAATAAACAAGTATGTTGGGTATTCATTCAGTTACACATGCGTGTTTTAGTCGACCGCGCAAAGCATAACGTCAGTAGGGTCTCGATTCGGTAATAAAAAGCATCGTTTCTGTGATGCGAGGAATCTCTGAAATGTATTGGCCTAAAGAATAGTGACGCGCTCACATAATCATATGATTATGTGAGCATATCAGCAATACCTTCTGATGCACTGACAGATGTAATGCTGCAAGTCAAGGAATTAGTTATAACCAAGCCGGATGTATTGAGGCTCGCCGCCCATAGCTTTAACTAAACCGCAGAGCGCGGTATCACCAACTCTGACTCCCCTTTTATCATTTATTCAGAACCATGCCCTTGTGGCATAGCAACTCCACGTTATGCAAAGTTGCCGTAGTTGTGCTCAGGTAATTTATTTCCAAACACTATGATTGGCTTTTAACCACGGGATAACCTACGCAACCTGTAGCGGCAGAAAGCTACCGTGAGCAGAGCAAATCTAATCTTTTGATGCTATTGAATCCGAACAGCTACCTACATATCCCCACCATCTCATAGAGTAAGTGATTTACAACACAATCACTTTTACGCCGCAGATATGCCGCATGAAGTGGGTTCAAGAAAGAGACTATCCGCAAATATGACGCAAGAACAGATGTACAGCACTGGTAATGTTTGCTAAATTACAAATCATACTCAAAATTGACGCACATATGACGCAAATGTGCATATGTAAAATTTTCGGGAGTGAAACGATGAAGATTTTTATGGATGATGGCTCTACCAACATCAAAATGCTTTGGACTGATTCTGACGGCACCGAACGCCGACACATTAGCCCTAATAGTTTCAAACGAGGCTGGTCTGCAAGTTTCGGTTCAGGGAAGGTTTATAACTACGTTCTTGATGGCGAGAAATACTCTTATGACTTGGTTAGCCCTTCAGCTCTTGAAACGAACAATGTCTCGTGGCAGTACAGTCCTTTAAACGTTATTGCTGTGCATCATGCGCTTCATACCAGTGGCATTGCTCCTCAGCCAGTTGAAATCGTAGTGACTCTGCCACTAGCAGAATTTTTCGATACAGATGCGCAACCGAATATGGATAACATCAACCGCAAAAAAGAAAGCCTGATGCGCGCGGTTGAGCTTAATAAGCAAGCAGGTTTTATAATAGAAAAAGTAACGGTTCGCCCTGAGTCTATCCCAGCAGGTGTTGGTCTGGCAGACGAACTAAGCACATCTCATTCTATGCTTATCATCGACCTTGGCGGCACGACCCTGGATGTGTCATTGGTTGTGGGCAAAATGACGGGAATCTCTCGTGTCTATGGTAACTCGGAACTGGGTGTATCACTGGTAACATCAGCCGTTAAACAGGCTTTGGCTAGCGCAGAGACAAAAACATCCAGCTTTAACGTCGATAATCTGATCATTAATCGTCATGATGATGCTTATCTATCCGATAATATCAACGAGATTGAAGCTCTCGATGATGTCAAAAAGGCCATGACTCAAGCCATCTCTCGCCTGCAGCGCCGCGTCCTTGACGTTGTAGCAGACTTTGATGGCTATACACATATTATGGTCATTGGCGGCGGAGCACCGCTAATTGCGGACGCTATTCGCGATAACACTTCTATCCGGCAGGATCGCTTCTTTGTTTCGAACGACCCGCAGTTTGACTTGGTCACCGGGCTGAAGGCTATAGGATAAGAAATGAGGGGCTAAAAGCCCCCTTTTTTAGAGGAGGTCAACTTGACGGATAAAACTGAGCGTAAGGCTCCAGGACGTAAAAACACGTCTGCAGCAGAAGTACGTAAAGACATTCGTTTCTACCTTCGCCCGACAAAAGCTGTTAATGAGCAATACGCCGCTGACAAACTCAGCGAGTTGCCGGGTGAAACCCAAGATCACATGCGACAGTTTTCTCTTGCAGGTCTGGCGCTCGCTGAAGTCGATAGCCGACTGCCAGCAGTTTTGGCTTCAATGCTCAAGCCGGGAGTAACTGGTACAGAGATTGAAGCGGTTCTTAGAGCTTTTCTCAGCATGGACCTATCGCTACAGCCACATGTAGTAAAATCCGAAGAGTCTTCCAAAACGATCGGCTCTGCCAGGAACCTACGCAACTTGCTCCCAGACTAACCTCCAGCAGCTCGTCCAAGGGATGCCCCCTATGAGTAAAAGATTATATGATTACAAAATCATATAATCTTTTTATTCCATGTTGCTTTGCTCATGCTCGCCGATTAATATTCACACATACAGTGTGATTATGTATGCAAACACTCAAATGATTACATAATCATATAGTCAAACAATCATGTGAGGGTGTATGGCTAAGATTATCGCGATTCTGAATGGGAAGGGCGGTGTAGGTAAAACGACGTCGACTATCAACATTGCTACGGCTATCCAGCGCAAAGGGTTCTCTGTTGCCGTCGTAGATACTGATCCCCAGGGGAGCATCAGTAACTGGTTCGATGAAGAGAAGTGTGCATTTGACCTGACCGAAGCGGCCAGTGAGAAAGAGGTCTACCAGGTACGCAAATCCTTAAAATCATATGATTATGTAATCATTGACGGTGCAGCCGCTATCTCCGCCATTTCTTCTGCAGCGGTAATGGTTTCCGATCTGGTCGTTATCCCTGTGACCCCATCGCCACTGGACTTTGCTGCATGCGGTGCAATTCTGGCAGTTATTGAGGCTCGTCAGGACTTACAACCGGTGGAAGCTCGCTTCCTCATCACCAAGAAAATTCCGCACAGCAAAATGCTTGCTGTCCTTAAAGACTCGATCGAAGACACTGGCGTACCAGCCTTCAGAACGTCTATCTCTCAGCGTCAGGCTTACGTAAAAGTTATGCTCGATGGCAGTACCGTATTCGATACGGATGACGGTGCAGCAAAAGGTGAGATTGATGTACTGACGAACGAAATTCTGGAGATTACTGCATGAGCAAGCCCGCTATGAAAATGAAACTTGGCCAGAACCGTGCCACGCCAGCTGCCGTTGATGCCGTAATGAAGCCGTCAGTTATAACTAAACGACTGCAGATGAACATCCCTGAAGATCTCCATAAAGAGTTCAAGAAGGCTTGCGTCGATGATGACGTTGAAATGACGGACGTCGTAACTCAACTGGTAAGGGACTGGCTGAAGGGTAGGGAATAAATATATGCTCACATGAGTACATGAGTATATGAGTACATGAGTATTTAATCATCAAATTCTAAGATGTTATGCCGTTGAAATGACGGACGTCGTAACTAAGTTGGTAAGGGACCGGCTGAAAGGCAGGGCATAAAACATAATCTCACAAACACAGAATCATATGATTATTGGATTATAGAATTCCTGAATCTTATGCTGTTAAGATAAAACAGAAGCCCCGACTAGCGGGGCTTCTGTTTATTCGTCTTAGGCTTCGAATAATTCTTCTATCGATTTGGTTGGATAGAAGAGGGCGTTACTATTTTCGCGCTTGAGCAGGATGAAGCCAAGGCCAAGGTAGAATTTTTTGGCGTTGTCGCTGAGAGCTTCAACAAACATTCCATGTATTCCTACTGCCTGGGATGCGTGATACACAACCTTCATGGCATGTGTTACAAGCGTTTCTCCATACCCTTGACGTTGAATGCTACTGTCAATTGCCAAACGCGCCAGCGTTACACTGGGAACGTTTTTATAGGGCACACGTTTTTGCTGAGTCTTGCTCGGGAAATACTCTTTTTCGAAGCAGCTCCCAGACAATGTGTAGTACCCCAAAACCCGAGGTTTTTCCTCTCTCGTGACGAGCACATAACCATGCAAAAACTTGCCAATGTGTTGGCGTTTCAGATGGTCTGTGAGAAAAGTATTAAGATACTCTTCACCGCAATCGAAGTTGCTTACATCATACTCAACTTCCTCAGAAAAAATTTCTACCTTTAAACCTCGCATGTTATCACTCCAAATTCTGGAGACGCTTAGCAGCTTTTTTCAGTCGGTCGTTCGGTGCTGGCGGGTTACTGATCGCTTCCATAACCGCGTTCCATGACTCCTCGTTGAGGGTCAGGCGGCGGTGCTGGTTAATAATTACCGCTGCACGTTCAGAGGCAGTGCTAACCATGAACTGTGAAATTGACTGGTTAGTCATTGCCGCGGCTTCTTCGATCATGCTCTTATCGGCTTCATTTAATCTAAGATCGATGCGCTGTTTCTTCAGTGCTGACATGGTCATTCTCCTCGAACACCCGTGATGTAAAAAGGGCGGTCAACTCCTTTTTACGTGCGAGCCGATTGCTCTTAAATTTGTTTAGGCTTATCACCTGTAAATTGCCAGAAATCAAAATATGTACGGCATTTTACCGTACATAGATAATAAGGGCGGTAAATGAAACTATCAACTACAAGTTGTATTCAAAGGCAGCTATCGTACGAAATGTTGTAGTTGCTGTGACCAGCTCCCCGTTGAAGTAAATCCCCAAAAAACCTCATTAGAACCTTAATGAACTGGAGATTTAATGGGATGTGTGATTTACGAAGGTGCTCGCAAGTTTTTTCGGAGTTGAAGTGTGTTTGTAAAGCGGTTGTGTTTGTAATCCGGATCACAGAGAGGCATGGAGCAGAAGTGTGTTTATAAATCGGATCGTGTTTATAAAGCGGATTGATAAACACAAACGTTGAGCGTGCTTATAAACCGGATTTTCAGACAGCGGGGGGAGAGCTAAAGAGATGGATATCACTGCATTCGTGTTTATAAAGCGGATGACAAGGCTATTTGAAGGGCTTAAAAACCCTCCGTACTACGCCAAAACGTGACTTCATCCGCCTTATAAACACATGTTTGGGTTACTCGTCTTCGTCCTGGTTTTTCTTATCCGCTTTATAACCACCTGGCACTGCCTTGATATCCGGACGTGGCGTCCGGCTAGCGATGAGTAAGTGCCATTCACCGTCACGCTTAACAACATCACCATCAAGGTAGCCAACAGCTTTCAACTCATCTATCGCCTTGTTTATAACCCGGTTCTGCTGGTTATTAGGTGAGGTAAGCATCAGACGCCGCTTTATACGAGCAAACGAAAGAGGAATCGGCTTTTCGGGCAAGCTTTCCAGGAACGTATAAAGAGCCTGTGCAGTACCTTTGTTGGCCAACTGCCGGAGTATAAACATCTGAATAAGAACCTGCCGATCAAACTGGTAGAGCTCCCAAAGCGATTCATCCGCAATGAGTACCATGGTGTCTTTTACTTCATCCCACTTACCACGACTTAACAAACCGGACACGACACCTTGTTTATCACTCTCGGACGATAAGCGGATCGTCGTCCCACGCAAGCGGGCCAGAGAGTCCGCCAGACGCGTTCTAAGGCTTTTATCCTTGTCCTTGGGGAGATAACCGCAAAAGGTCGCGAACTCGCTAAATGGAAGCTCTACAGTGTTTCCATTGAGGCCATATTTAGAGAACGCGAGGATGATCCCAACCCAAACCTTAAAATCAGTCTCCATAGACAGACGTGGGCCACTGATCCGAATGTCGGTATAACCTTCAGCCCGGGCCAGCTCCAGGCTTTGAAGTTCTTTGCTGGCATCAATGTTGATATTACCGGTATCCTTACCCTTGCGTTTCAAAGAGGGTAAGAATAGCCCGAGGCGCATCAAAGCAACTGGTTGGACGGTAGCGTTTTTTGTGGGGATGAGTTTCTTATTTTCCCCAATGACCTCTAACACTGTTTCGAGAGAAAGTTCCTGTTCTTTCTTAGACATAGAGCGTATATCCACAGGTGCGAGCGGCTACGATCTTGTTTCAGCCACGGATCCGGTTTGTAAACACAGTAAAACCGATTTATAAACACGTTCACCCGCTTTGTAAACACATTAATCCGGTTTACAAACATATTTATCCGCTTTATAAACACGTTTATCCGGATTACAAACACAAAAAATGGCTCTCAGACCAGAGCTGGCGCGGCTCTCAGCGTACCGGGATCTGTTTGGTACTATTAGGATCAATTTAGGATCTTTAAGGGATCTGATTATTGGATCTACATTGTGGATAATGTGAATAACTACAACGTAACCTTAGGAAACATCTAAGAATGTTCTGCATACCTAACCGATCTCCCTCATCACGCCAACTGGCCAACAGTGATCTCTTCATTAAACGTAACTAAATGAAGGTGGTTTCACTTAGAAAATTACATGCAATATCATCACTATTATCCTCGACATTATCAGCAAAACCTCGTCTCGATATCAGAGCATTTCACCGAGTTTCCCCCCTACAGATAGGTAGATATGTGTGCTGTGTTCGAGCTTATTACTGCAATCATTAGTTTAGTTGCAGTAGTCATGTTACTCATCAACTGGGTCCTGCAACAGGAAACCTGTTCGGTAGAACGGCAAGGTTTCTCGCAGTTCTTCAGGACCGTTCTTTATTATTCTCTCGAACGAAATCTCCGTATCCTAGCAAGGGTATCTATGGCATCTTTCAACCTTCCGGTGCGAGGTTCGTTGCTGAAGTCACTAATCCCCGGTAAGTCGTTATCCCTCTTGTGTTGCAGATATGCATATTTTCGAGCTAAGCGCTCAATTACTTCACGCTGCTGGTTGCGGTTCTGGTTGACCAGCTGAGTGCGTTTGTTAGCTGCGGCAGCTTTTGACGCAGCTATGGCATGCGACAGTTGCTTGTTGGTGACAACCGGCGACAGCATTTTCGACTTACCCTGAATATCTCTTTTTGTTGTTCTTGAAGATGTTCTCTTATTCTTAGCTCTGTCATTTTGACAAGGGGAGGGGTGCTCATTTTGACAGGGGGGGCACAAAGCAAAAACCTGATCTACCAGCTGCTTCAGCTTACGCACCGGTGACGAAATTTTTAGCCTTGCGCTTATCAGTTTTTCCTTCACGCGCGACACGAACGCCAGAAAGCCTGGTGTAAACCGGTACAGATTAGCCTTCCTCGCGTTTGTACGTTCATCAACAACGACGGTACAACTCAAAAGACCGCGACTAACCGCCTCACGGAAAGCTCGGAGGACCGTTGAAACGCTGTAGCCAGTTTCCTCTGCGATCGAACGGTGCGATTTATGAATGAAATAGTCGCTGGTGCAGGCAGCAAGATTAGCGCATTGTGCCAGAATGTGCCCAGTGCTGCGCGACAAGCGAGAATGCCCGACGACAAACGCCAGCTCGTAGCCGTTAAAGGCTGCTGAATTAGTAGCTCTGCTCATGTAAAACCCAATCTTCAAATCAAAAGCACTCAAGCCCCTGCCATAGGGCAGGGACATGTCTATTACTGCGCGGAGAAAACGCTACAATCGCTGCTACAGTAGTAGTCCGGATCAGATTTGAAGACGCAGATGACCATTTTGCTGACAAGAAACCGCTCAACATAGCCGTATGCGCCCACTCCACACCAGACAAAAGGGTTTTCTGGCAGAACAAAGCGGTTATGAACCACGATGAAAAAAGCTCTGAAGAGAGTATGTCCTGAAGAGACAATATGAATACTGTTGAGATCAATCATGCGGTAGCCCCCTGCGTGAACCAGTAGTTCACTGGTGGGCGCTCAGGCGAAAAGCGGGAAGAGAAGATGCACGGTGAGTCAGGAAGCTGTGAACGGGCTTCAGATTCGGTCTGAGCAATGACCAGGTGATAACGACGTTTCTGGCATGAGTAGAATCGCCAGATGAATTCTGGGTGAGTTTGGGTAGTGATGGTAGCCATAATGACAGTCCCCCTTAGGCAAATTTAAGGGTCACCGCCTGAGTTTCCACGCTCAGTATGGCGGTGACGCTGATGGGGGTGGAAATACCGGCTGCCCAAGGAGGTTTTGACCGGTCCGACCAAAGTCGGCCCCACCAGCGTCACCATAGATTCAATACAGATATCAATATGGCTGTACGTAGTGGATGACACAAAAAAAAGACGCTATGGCGTCTGTGTCGCCTCAGGCAATTTATCCGGGTTTCCACGCCCGTCCGTAGGATTTACTACGACATAAAAATCATAAACGCTACAATCAGTTGGATTCAAGTAGTTTTTTTCTTCCTTCTCCGAGCTTCATACAAGTTTAATCCATAATTCAGCTCTTCACTTCATCGAGATAAACCAGCCAGCCATGTTTTTTAATATTAATTAATCCCGCCACCACTTATCTCATGACGTTCTCAGAATCCGTCCTTCATTCGCCGCTGCACAGAGAGCCAAGTGAGCTCTTCCAGCCCGTCAGGGACGATCCGTTCCGGATTGGTGTATATGGCATTTGCATCCCCGGTCAGCCACCAAGAGCCGGTGGCCCGGATACGTTCGGCAACTGTCAGACCGTCCCAGGTAACAATTAGCCAGGTGTTCACGCTCCGCTCATCCGGAGAGCGGAGCCAGAGCCGTTGATGGCCCAGTGCGGTCAACGCACGCCAGACAGTTTCAAGTGAAACCGGGACGCGCTCGCTTTCATGGAAAGATGTGTTCATGTGCAACAGTCACTCTTGGTTATTTTTTTGTGACATCCATGATGATGATCGTCGTTAAATTACCCAGTAGCAATCATTACCTGTGTGATAGCAAGCCAGGATATTGCCACATCATTAAATTACCGGAAGCGCGGTTCTTGGTGATCCGACTTTTCCGCTATCTCATAGTTTCCGGAAGTGTAGCACGCTAACGGAATAAGCAAAGGGTCGCTTTGTGGTGTTTAGAGGTGGGGAGTGGTGGAGGGGAGGAACACAACATATAGAATTAATCTCAACTGACCGAGTGGCACATGTTGTGTTTCTGCGCCGCTGCGCGCCGGGGTGGTTCGGTAAGATCCGGAACAACCTTTTTTCGGATCTGAGTGGAAAAACAGAGAACTGTGTATAGGCTTGACATATACATATTCCTGGCATCTGCATAGGTATGGCATATGTATATACTTTCCATCTGCATATGCTGCAACTATACATATGCTGAACATCTGCCTATACTGGCCATATGTACACACCCGGTGCAATGAACACATTTAGCATATGTGCAACATATTTATCTAGACTCGGGAGAGGACACTATGAGAACCGTATCAATTTTTAAAAACGGCAACAACCGCGCCATCCGTCTCCCCCGCGATCTGGATTTTGAGGGGGTGAGCGAGCTGGAGATCGTCCGGGAAGGGGACAGCATCATCCTGCGTCCCGTCCGGCCGACCTGGGGCTCATTCCTGGATCTCGAGAAAGCCGATCCGGATTTTATGGCAGAGCGCGAGGACGTTGTCAGCGACGAAGGACGATTTAACCTGTGAACAAAACCTATATGCTCGACACCTGTATTTGCTCGTTCATCATGCGCGAGCAGCCGGAAGCGGTGCTGAAGCGCCTGGAGCAGGCGGTGCTGCGCGGCCAGCGTATCGTGGTCTCGGCGATCACCTATTCGGAGATGCGCTTCGGCGCCACCGGCCCGAAGGCCTCCCCGCGTCACGGCCAGCTGGTCGATGAATTCTGCGCCCGCCTCGATGCCGTCCTGCCCTGGGACCGGGCGGCAGTGGACGCCACCACGGAGATTAAAGTGGCGCTGCGCCTCGCCGGGACGCCGATTGGCCCGAACGACACGGCGATTGCCGGACACGCCATCGCCGCCGGTGCCGTGCTGGTGACGAATAATACGCGGGAGTTTGAGCGGGTGCCGGGCCTGACGCTGGAAGACTGGGTAAAATAACCAAACGATGATCTCAAGGATGCTACAGGATGAGTGAACTGAAAATTGATAATCCGGCGCAACGGCTGCTGGATCTGATCAGTGAAGGTAAAAATTTCAACAGTACCGATTACAGCCGGGAAGTCTGGAAAAAGTTACTGGATATACCGGACGCTGATGAGCAGGTCCTAATGGCCAGACTGGCCGGCGTCATGGCGCTGCCCGTACGGATCAGCCAGGTCATCAGCGATCATTTTCCTGATCCCCGCTGGAACCCCACTCACTGGCGGACCCAGGTTGAAAAGGCTTTTTTCTCGCAGGAGCTGAACGGGATATGGTCAAAGTTTTATACTCACATTGATTCACAGACATTATCTGAGCTCGGGATGCTGTCCATGCTTTTTGAGCAGCGCGGGGAACACGCCGCCATTGCGCTTGAGGAGATTGACACTTTTCTAGGCCGGATCATTGAGCTGCGTGAGGAGATCCGGCAGTCAGGGCTTTCCCCTGCCATGAAAACCATGCTGCTCAGACAGCTTTTTCTCATTCAGGAAGCACTGGAATCCTACAGTATTTCCGGGATAGAACCGGTTATGGATGCCGTCCAGTCCACGTTAGGACTGGCAGTGATCGACGCTGAGTACCGGGAAGAAATCAGCAAGGGGACAGGCAGTCAGTTTGGGGACAAAATTTCATCCCTGCTGGGTGATGTCGCGAATGTGGTGACCGTTGCCGGTGCACTACCTTCCTTATCTGCGGCAATCCACACCGCACTGACCTATCTGAGCAAATAGCCCTTAATCGGATGAGCTGATGAACAGGGTTTATTGGTTTTGTTTCTGACTACCGGTGTATAACCCTGCTGTCAGTGACAGCAGGTGAGGGCAGATCACTGTCATCAGTAGTCCGCAAGTGCCTGGCGTTCGCGGCACAATCCGTAATATTCATGAAATGAACACCTCATCACCGCATGACAGGTGGTGTGTGTCCCGAAGCCAGAGCCGTCCCCATTCTCCCGTGCAGTGGCAGCCCATCACAATATCCGGCTTAAGCCCGGCCAGCAGTTTTCTCGTTTTCATCAGCTTCTGAGGCGATGCCGTTCGCAGGTGCAGGCCACCAATAATAGCGTGGACACGGCTCTCCCCCGTAATCTGTGTACAGTGGCGAACGATATTGTCCAGACCCCGGTGCCCGCAGCCGGTAATAATGACCAACCCCTGTGACGAGCGCCAGATAAGCACCCCCTCATCCTGCACGTAATCCGGCGAGCCGGATGCGGTGTCTGTGACACCGTAAGCGACAGGGCTCCCTACCGGAATTTCACCCGACCAGAGAAAGGCGTTGCTCAGCGCCCAGGGTTCGCGACGGGGTACCAGCGTAAAATAGCTGTAGCGCTGCGGGACAGACAGTCTTTTCAGCGCCACGGTATGCCAGGGGAGTGGCAGACAGGCATATCTTTCCTGGGCCATGTCGGGATGACAGACAATGCGTGTGCCTTTTTCCAGCCAGTTAACTCCACCGCAATGGTCATAATGGCCGTGGGATATCACCACGGCGCTGAGGTCCGAGAGCGACGCGTGCATTAAACGCGCATTATTTATGAAGGTCCCGTCCGGCCCGGTATCGAATAATACCTTACTCTCACCGTCATTCAGCAGCAAGCTCAGTCCGGCCCGCGGCTGTACTCCCGGGACGGCATGCAGGGGCCAGCGGATCAGATTCATAATGTGTTGCTGGTGATTCGCCTGGCTGGAAAAGCGGCTTGAATGGCTTGTGATATATGGGGTCAGTTTGGATATAGAGAATTATTGTACGGTAAGCCTGTTTTTTGAATAGGCTTACCTATAGCAGTAGGGTGTACTCCTACGCTATAAGGCGTTTTCAGGAGTTTGACCTTAATCGGATAACCTATATGCAAGACCGCAAAAGCGACAACTTAAAAGCGATATCTGCTGACGCAAAATCAATCCGTTACGAACCTCGATAGGTTAAATAATGCGCTTAACGTACAAAAATTTCCGTTCTCCAGACTGCCCCCTATATGGAAAGTTAGCAGGTGAACAAAAACCAAGTGCTTAGTCAGTTGTTCAGGAATTCTGTCCAGCGCAGCTATAAGCAACTGTCTTAATCTTGTATCCTCAAGGCTGCGCTGTAAGCAACTACTTCCCATCGTGGCAAATGCACAAAGGATGATACATGCAAACTCTAAAGAGCAGACTTGAAACAGTAGTGCATTGTTTTGAAAAAGATTTTCACGGGTTTAAAATCAGGAACAGTAAGGCTGATGCCATGAAATGGCTTATGCGATTCAATTTACCGTACACTGTCCGAGAACATGAGCCCGGTAAATATCTGCTTCTTAATCGCGAATATAAGCCCCTAGGATTTATGGCACGGGCCGGTGGCCATGGCGCGGAATACGCTGTTTACGATGATCATCTTCTTGCAGGTGCGCCGGGGTTGCTCGATAGCGACCTTTATTTTTATAACGATGGTTCAACCCCGTGGGATAGCGCTAAAAACTGGACTGCATACCAGAAGGCAGTCCTCCAGTTCATTGCGAAACTTCCAGGTTGAGTGAATCGTCCGGAATGTTCTAATCAGGCCGCTTATGCGGCCTTTTTTACGCCTGTGGTTCAGGCAAGTCGGGGGATTCTGTTCAGCTCTGCTGGATGCATTTTGGTGAAGCACCCGGTCTTACGACTCAATGAGTGTTTGTATCCCCGGAAAGGGGAATAGTTCGTTCAGCGTCATCTGATAATTCATCATAGATACCTCCAGTGGCCCAGGGGCGTCCTGAGCCTTGTGTATCCCAGGCTCATGTCACGACGGCAGGCAGGCAACAAAAAAAGGCTATTTGCATTCTGAGGTAGGATCGCAAATTTAGCCAAGAATTTAAATCCATCCCCTTTTGTGCAAAATCTGGTTGACATTCGCAGATTGACTCCAGTACCGTTCTGTGCAAAAAGTGGTTGGAGTCCAGAATGAGCGAATTTACGGGATCGGCAGCTTCACAGGCTGACTTTATTTGGAAGAATGCGGAAGACCTTTGGGGGGACTTCAAGCATACGGACTTTGGCAAGATCATTTTGCCGTTTACCCTGCTGCGCCGCCTGGAGTGTGCGCTGGACCCGACCCGCGAGGCGGTGAGAGAAGCGCATGACGCTTTCAAGGATGCCGATGTTGAGCTGGATACCATTCTGCGCTCAACCGCTGAATACCCCTTCTACAACACCTCTGAATACTCCCTCGGTACCCTGGGTAGCACCAAGACGCGCCGCAATCTGGAAGACTACATCGCCCTGTTTTCGGATAACGCCCGCGCTATCTTCGAGGAGTTTGAATTTGGCAATACGGTGATCCGGCTGGAGAAAGCGGGCTTGCTGTACAAGATTTGCCAGAACTTCGCCAAGATCGACCTGCACCCGGACGTGGTTCCGGATCGGGTGATGAGTAACATCTACGAACACCTAATTCGCCGCTTTGGTGCCGAGGTCAATGAAGGGGCCGAGGACTTCATGACGCCGCGCGACATCGTTCACCTGGCGACCGCATTGCTACTTGACCCGGATGATGCCCTGTTTGAGGCCAGCCCCGGTTTGATTCGTACTCTGTATGACCCGACCTGTGGCACGGGTGGCTTCCTCACCGATGCCATGAACCATGTGGGCGACTACGGTAACCGCGACAAGATCCCGCCAGTGCTGGTGCCGCACGGGCAGGAGTTGGAGCCGGAAACCCATGCGGTTTGTGTGGCCGGTATGCTGATCCGCCGTTTGGAGTCCGACCCTGGCCGAGATCTGTCGAAGAACATTCGTCAGGGTAGCACGCTGTCCAACGACCAGTTTGCCGGTGAGCGTTTCCACTACTGCCTGTCCAATCCGCCTTTCGGCAAGAAATGGGAGAAGGACAAAACCGCCGTCGAAGCGGAACACAAAAAAGGTGAGTTGGGCCGTTTTGGGCCGGGCCTGCCGAAAATTAGCGATGGCTCCATGCTGTTTTTGATGCACCTGGCGAGCAAGCTAGAACTGCCGATCAACGGCGGTGGCCGCGCCGCTATTGTGCTGTCCGGTTCGCCACTGTTTAACGGCGGTGCCGCGTCTGGCGAATCGGAAATACGCCGTTGGTTGCTGGAAGACGACCTGATTGAAGCCATTGTAGCTCTGCCAACGGATCTGTTCTTCCGCACCAATATCGCCACCTACCTGTGGATTCTGTCCAACAAGAAGCCGCAGGAGCGCAAAGGCAAGGTGCAGTTGATTAACGCCACCGACCTGTGGACTTCAATCCGCAACGAGGGCAACAAACGCCGTATTGTCAGCGATGAGCAGCGTCGCCAGATTCTGGACATCTACGCCACAGGCGAAACCGGAGCGCTTTCCCGGATGATGGACTACCGTACCTTTGGCTACCGCCGTATCAGGGTCCTGCGCCCGCTGCGCATGACCCTGGAGCTGGATAAGGTGGGTATGGAGCGGCTGGAAGCCGAAGCTGCCTGGGAAAAGCTCTCTGACGCGCATCAGACATTCTGGCGCGAAGCCCTCAAGCCGCTGATCGGGCAAACGCAGCCCTATAGCTGGGCAGAAACCTTTGTTAGGAACTCTATCAAGTCCGATGAAGCCAAGCAGCTCAAGGTCAAATCCAACAAGACATTGATCACCGCGCTAATCAACGCCTTTGGTCACAAAGACCCGAAAGCCGAGCCAGTCACGGATTCCAACGGCGAGCTGGTGCCAGACACTGATTTAACTGATTACGAGAACGTCCCCTATCTGGAGGACATCGACGACTACTTTGCTCGCGAAGTGCTTCCTCATGTGCCGGATGCCTGGATGGATGAGAGCTTTACCGATGCCAGGGATGGTCAATTGGGCCGCGTTGGCTATGAGATCAACTTCAACCGCTTCTTCTACCAGTACCAGCCGCCGCGCAAGCTGCAAGATATTGATGAAGACCTGAAGCAAGTAGAAGCCGAGATTGCCGCGCTACTGGCGGAGGTGGCCAGCGAATGAGCCAGTACAGAGCATATCCCGCATATAAGGATTCCGGTATTGAGTGGATTGGGCAGGTGCCGGAGCATTGGAAGGTAGCGAGAGTCAAGCGACTGGCGTCATTGCGCAATGAACGACGAAATGATGTATCTACTGATACCATTTATATCGGACTTGAGGATGTAGAAGCAGGATCAGGGCAGTACAAGCCAACGAATGGAAGCTCCCGTCAATCAGAAGATTCAACTGTAGGCATCTTTTATGAAGGGGATGTCCTGTACGGTAAGCTGCGTCCATATTTGCGAAAAGCCATTATTTCAGAGATGGCAGGGTGCTGCTCAACAGAATTTTTGGTTCTGAGGGCTGAAAAAACAGAACCTAGATGGCTGCAAGAATGGCTTTTAACTCCTGATGTAACGCATCAAATAGAGTCAGGATGCGAGGGAGCGAAAATGCCTCGTGCAGATTGGGGGCATATCGGTTCAATTGAAGTTGTATACCCAGATCAGCCTGAGCAAGCGCAAATACTAACCACCCTCGACCGCGAAACCGCCCGTATTGATGCGCTTGTCGAGAAGAAAACCCGCTTTATCGAGCTACTGAAGGAAAAGCGACAGGCGCTGATTACCCATGCGGTCACCAAGGGGCTAGACCCCAACGTGAAGATGAAGGATTCCGGCGTTGAATGGATTGGGCAGGTGCCGGAGCATTGGGAGGTGAAGCCGTTCAAATACATCCTTTCTGCTCCTATGTCCTATGGGGCTAATGAGTCTGCGGAAAGTGATGACCCAAATCATCCAAGGTATATCCGTATTACTGACCTGACAGAGAACGGCACCTTAAGGGAGGATACATTTAAGACTCTGCCATGGGATAAAGCTTATAGTTATTTACTGTCTGACGGCGACATATTGCTCGCAAGAAGCGGTGCGACAGTAGGGAAAAGCTTTCTATACAGAGAGACTAATGGTGCTGCGTGCTTTGCAGGATACTTGATAAAAGCTAGCTGTAATGAAGAAAAGGCTCTTCCAAAGTATATTTACGCTTACCTTCAGTCTCACTCTTATTGGGAATATATTAGCGGAAGCAATATACAGTCCACAATACAGAATGTTAGCGCTGAAAAATACAGTTCTATGGTACTGCCTGTTCCTCAACGAGAAGAACAAGCCACCATCGCGGCCACCCTCGACCGCGAAACCGCCCGTATTGATGCGTTGATTGGCAAGGCAGAGCAAAGTATTACCCTACTTAAAGAGCGCCGCTCGGCCTTTATCACCGCCGCTGTCACCGGCCAGATTGATTTGCGAGGAAAACAATAAATGCAATCAGCAGCACATCAGGAAAAACACTTCCAGCAATACATCATCGACCGGTTGGTAGATCAGGGCTGGAAGCTGGGTGATTCCAAGTTCTACGACACCGAGCGGGCGGTGTATCCCGAAGACTTGGAAAGCTGGATCAAAACCAGCGGCCAGCAGGAAAAATGGGACAAGCTGGAACGGCTCAACGGGGCCAAAACCCTTGAAGTGCTGATGGATCGCCTGGATAAAGCACTGGAGAAACAAGGCACCATGCAGGTGTTGCGCCAGGGTTTTTCCATTGCCGGTTGCGGCCTGATTGAGATGACCGAGGCTGCACCGGAAGACAAGCGCAATGCAGCAGTCATTGAGCGTTACCAGGCCAATATCCTGCGCGTGGTGCCGGAGCTGAAGTATCAGCCGGCCCGTGAATTTGCCATTGATTTGGTGCTGTTTATCAACGGTCTGCCGGTGGCAACCGTCGAACTGAAGACCGACTTCACCCAGTCCTGCGAAGCGGCCATGGATCAGTACCGCAATGATCGCCTGCCGTATGACGCCAAGACCAAACGCCGGGAGCCATTGCTGACCTTCAAGCGCGGGGCGGTGGTGCATTTCGCCATGTCCGACTCTGAAATCATGATGGCGACCAAGCTGGATGGAGAAAACACCTTTTTCCTTCCGTTCAATAAGGGGCGAAAGGACGAAAGCGGCACGGTACATTCGGGTAACCCGCCAGGTGAAATTAAGGCCGATGGTACCCAGGAATACCCGGTAGCCTACTTCTGGGAGGCGGTCTGCCAGCCGGATGCCTGGCTGCGGATTTTCCATAGCTTTGTCTACGTCGAGAAAAAGGACGTGGTGGATATTCAGGGCAATTGGTCGAAGAAAGAAACTCTGATTTTCCCGCGCTTTCACCAATGGACGGCAGTTAACCAGATGCTGGCCGATGCCCGCGAAAACGGCGCAGGCATGACCTACCTGTGTGACCACAGCGCCGGTTCCGGCAAGACCAGCACCATTTCCTGGACGGCCCATGACTTGGTGAAACTGCGCGAAGATAACGGCGACGCGGTATTTAACAGCGTGATCATTGTCACCGACCGTAATGTGCTGGACGGCCAGCTTCAGGACGCGGTGAAGCAGATTGACCATCAGTTTGGGGTGATCGCCGCCATTGACCGGCAGAAGTCATCCAAGTCCAAAAGCAAGCAGCTCTCGGATGCCTTGTTGTCTGGTACGCCGATTGTGGTAGTCACGATCCAGACCTTCCCCTACGCGATGGAAGCCATCATCACTGACAAGGCTCTGAAAGGGAAAAACTTTGCTGTGATCATTGATGAGGCGCATAACTCGCAGACAGGCTCTACCGCCGCTAAGCTGCAAGCCGCGCTGGGGATGAGCGGACAAGGCAAGATGTCCACCATGACGGTGGATGAACTACTGGAGCAACTGCAAAAGTCTCGCGCCCGCCCGGACAATATCAGCTACTTCGCCTTTACCGGCACGCCCAAGCACTCCACTTTGATGCTGTTTGGTCGCCCGACAGATCCAAGCCAACCGATCTCGGACGATAACCCGCCGCAAGCCTTCCACCTGTACACCATGCGCCAGGCCATTGAGGAGAAATTCATTCTCGATGTGTTGAACGGCTATGTGCCCTACAAAACGGCCTTCAACCTTTCCAAGCAGCTTGAAGACAGCAAGCGGGTAAGCGGCAAGGCTGCCAAACGCGCCCTAGCACAGTGGATGTCATTGCATCCCACCAATGTGACCCAGAAGGTACAGTTTATCGTTGAGCACTTCACCAAAAACGTCGTCCACCGGCTGGATGGCAAGGCCAAGGCGATGGTCGTGACCAGCTCCCGTGCCGCTGCCATTCGCTACAAGAAGGCGTTTGACCGCTATATCGAGCAGCACAGCGAGTACGGCTTTATTCATTCACTGGTGGCATTCTCGGGCAAGATGACCGGTAAGCAGGTGATGCACCAGGATGACAGCGAGTTCAAGGATGATGTGTTTATCGTCGATGAGAACGAGGAGTTCACCGAGCAGAGCATGAACCCGGATGTCCACGGGCAGGATTTGCGCTTTGCCTTTGACCGCCCGGAATACCGGGTGATGTTGGTGGCCGACAAGTTCCAGACCGGCTTTGACCAGCCCAAACTGGTCGCCATGTATGTGGACAAGAAAATCGCCAACCATGTGGAGATTGTGCAGACCTTCGCCCGCCTGAACCGGACGGCACCTGGGAAGGATGAAGTCTTTATCATTGACTTCGTGAACGATCCAGAGAACGTGCGCAAGGCCTTTGCCACCTATGACAAGGGCGCTCACATCGGCGAAGTGCAAGACCTCAATGTGGTCTACGAGATCAAGGAGCGACTGGACGAGCACGGCCTGTACGACGAGAAGGACTTGGCCGCGTTCAAGGAAGCCCGCTTCAAGACCATCCGCGATATCACCCATACTAAATCGCCACAGCACAAGGCGCTTTATGCCGCTACAGCTGGAGCGACGGCCTTGTATAACGACAAGATGAAAATGTTGCGCGATGGCATGGCAACCTGGGAAACAGCGTTTGAGAAGGCCCGCGCCAGGGGTGATGAGGCGGGCATGAAGTCTGCCGATCACCACCAGGATGAGTATGCCGAGCAAATCAAGGCGCTGATGGGCTTCAAGTCGGACCTGGGGCGCTTCTGCCGTACCTATTCCTATGTCGCCCAACTGATTGATTTTGGCGACCCGGAGTTGGAGAACTTTGCCGCTTTCGCCAAGCTGCTGCAAAAGCGCCTTCAGCACGAAGCACCGGAAACCGTGGACTTGACAGGCCTGGTGCTTACTGGCTTTGACATCAATGCTCGACCCGATGACGTAGAAGACGAAGGCAAAATCCCGGTATTGCAACCAGCAGGTGCAGGCGGTGGTGGCGCGGCAGGCGACAAGCCGAAATTCGTCAAAGAGATTATCGAGAGGCTCAACAGCCTGTTTGGTGAGGCGACGCCGATCCAGGATCAGGTGGCTTTCGTTAATCAGATTTCAGCGATTACCGGTGAAAGCGATGTTGTCATGGCTCAGGTGGAAAGCAACACCCGTGAGCAGGCTATGAAAGGCAACCTCCCCGGTGCTGTGCAGCAAGCTGTTGTTCGTGCTTTGTCCAGTCATCAGAAGCTGGCAACCCAAGTGCTCAAGTCTGACCGTCAGGGCATGACCGCATTGGTTGATATGGTGTATGACCTGCTGCGCGAAGGCAAAGACATCGATCTAGGTATGGATTAAGCAGATGCTTGACCTGCTGAATCTGCCAGGCATCAAGCCGGTCGATATGCGCCACGAAGGCAAGTGCCTTGTGATAGTTGCTGAGCCGGTAACGGTCGAGGTGCCGTTATGTGGGGACTGCAACATCCCTATGCACAGACACGGTACGCGCAAAAACAAGTTCATGGACACGCCGTTGTACATGGAGCCCGTCCGCCTTGAAGTTCAGCGCCCGCGCTTTCGCTGTGAGTCGTGCGGAAAAATGTCCATGCCGGAGTTGAGTTTTCTGGATGACAAACGCCGAGCCACCAAACGGCTGGTCGATGTTATTCGGCAACAGTGCCTGGGAACCACCTTCCATGCTTTAGCCGAGCAAACCGGTGTGGCGGTGAACACCGTCAAGAACATCGCTCACGATCTCATTGAGGAACTCTCCCAAACCGTTCGTTACGAAACCCCAGTCATCATGGGCATTGACGAAGTTAACCTGGCCGGAGGGTATCGCTGTGTAATCACCAATCTGGCAACCAACAACGTCTTTGATATGTTGGAGCATCGAACTCAAGAGCATTTGAAGCCCTTCTTCAAGGATTTGCCGGATGCTGACAAGGTGGAATGGGTCTGTACGGATATGTGGCGACCCTTCAAGCGTTCCTTTGCTCAGTATCTGCCCAACGCCAAACTGGTGATCGACAAGTTCCATGTCGTCAAGATGGCTTCTGAAGCCTTGGAAGTAGAGCGCAAGAACTATCAGGCACAGTTAAGCAAAGAAGATCGCATTTACGTCAAAAAGTCGATTCGCTGGCTCACCCTGAAACGACCCGGCAACTTGACACCCGCAGAGCAAAAGGCGCTGGAGGTTGTAAAGCAGGCGATCCCAGCACTTGCCATGGCCTATGACTTCAAGGAAGCCTTCTTCTGCATCTACGACGAACCCGACAAGCAGAGCGCTCAGAACGCCTTTGAGGCTTGGGAGAACAGCCTTCCACCTTATGGCATGGAGCCTTTCAAAACACTGGTAAAAACGGTACACAACCATTACGACGACATCTTTGCCTACTGGGATGCGCCGTTCTCAATCACCAATGGCTATACCGAAGGGCTCAACGGCTTGATCAAGATGTCCAATCGGTTAGGTCGGGGTTATAGCTATGAGATCATCCGTGCAAAGACGTTGTACTCCAAAGAAGCCCGCAAGGTTGGCAGTGGTATTCGAGCAGGACGAGGCAAGGTCGAGTATGGACCGCACATTCCGACATTGTTGAAGCAGGCAGAAGGTGGAGAGTTGGATTAACGCGAGAGATGGCGCGTCTGAGAATCCAACCAATGTTAGATTTTCGCTGGGTGGTGAAAAACAGAAAAATCCAACCAGAAGCAGCTTTTTTTCCGACTAAGAATCAAGGATTAGAATGGATGAATTCCAACCCTAGAATGCAAATAGCCTTTTAATATAAACAGAAATTAACTCTCAGCTAACTTCATGAACTAACAGAGAATCTGGTTCTTATGAGCACTTTCTGAAGTTTTGCTCTTTTTCAGTTCATAAACCATTTTCAATCGCATATCCAAACACGTATAAATTTAGTGGCTATCTAGTTACCCTCTTGAGAAATTGATGGTTTTTGGTAAAATATATTTCCCATGAGAGAATTTTTACAGTCTCTGGGTTGAACCCGAACGAAGTGAGTTTCTGATGCAGTATCCACTGATCATATTACGACCTGTACCGCATGAGCCATGCGGTTGTCTATGAAGCTTATAACTGTATTTTATTTCGTCGGATAGGAACTACAATGTAATATATAAAGGATTCATTATGTCATATACCATCAAAGAAGTTGACTTCCCAATTATTCAAAATAGCCCTCAATACTTCAAAATAGTTAAATTGACAAGGGACAATGCAAAAGATTTGAGTATGTTTATTTTTGATGATAAGAGCCCTTTATTTGAATATCTAGTAACTAAAGAAGTTATTAGAGTTATGCATCTTATGAGTGAGATTGGATCATATCATAAGAAACTTATCGTTGTTGAACACGAAGGAACAAAAGAAATAGTAGGATTTTCATTTATTTCAGTTTTGCTTAACCCCATTAATCTAAAACCTATAAACGAGGCCTCAATCATATCTATAGTTGTTGATGAGGTTCATCGTAATAAGGGATTAATGAGAGCCATGATAGATAAAATGAAATCTATTTTTTCTGGGATCGCCTTAACATGCTCACCATCAAAAGCTGATATTTATAAAAGGATGGGGTTTACCATTAGCGGTTCTTTCCAAACTCACCTCTGCATGTCGTTGGGAAATTTAACAATTGGTGCAAAGTCTCTCTCAATAGATGATGAAACAGTTATGCGTGAACCTCATGTAAGAGATGCTTTGAATACCGCGATTAAAAAACATGGTAGCGATACAATTTCCAGAGCGGAAAAGGAATTAATATCGGCATTTCATTCAGCAACGCAGGAAGCTGAAAAATATAAAGAAGAACAGTGATCCTACCCATGTAATGTGGACACGGCCCTAAGCGAGGTTCTGGAGCACCCGACACATGGCTTTTATGCTGAACTTAGCCTGGTGTTGTTAAATAAAGACATACTTCATTTCAGGCGCTTCGCGAAGTATGTCGCGGCCTTTTGGAGGATGGCCAGCTCCTCGTCCCGCTCTGCCAGCTGGCGTTTGAGTCGGGCATTTTCAGCCGCGAGTTCGCTCTCGCTCTCGCTCTCGCGCTCTGACGATGTTATCTGTTGCTGCGTTTACTGCGCCCGTTGTAGAACTGCGATTCATACAGGCTGAGTTCCCGGACGGCTGCGGCCGCACCGATGCGCTCAAGGAGCTGGTGTGCCCGAGTATCATATTCGTTCCCTTAAAGCCTGCGAGTTTACAGACGCTACCGAAGTATTAGCCGATGTACTGATTGACTGCGTTGCAGGCGGTGCTTCCGTAAATTTTATGCACCCACTGGCCCGCGATAAAGCCGCGACTTTCTGGCATGACGTAGGGCAACTATTAGTGGGTAAGATCAATACTCCAGATGGTCAACTAGATACCTAAGCGGATAAAGTGCTGGCAAACAGATTGTTACATCCATCTGAATCCAGTAACTTCGGCAGTTTGAACTTACAATCTGGGTAAGCGAGTACATAGAAACACCCAACAATCAGCATGAGGTGAAGCAAATGTACGACAGACCTAATGCAATAAAAGGGAGGTATCTCAAAAGTCACAACATGCTGATTTCTGTGGCCGCACGAGTTAACCATGAAGTAATAGACCTATGGAGGTTATTTAACATAAGATAGATTTTGCGAATCAAGCATTTGATTTTTATATATTTTATTTTTTCTTGGTTATCTCTAGGGTTCATGCCGCGCCGAGCCCTTCAGCGAGCAGATCGCGCAATTCCTGAAGGCGGGATTCAGCCTGCTTCTCGCGCAGCAGCCGCAGCGCGTCACGCATAACCTCGCTCTGGGTACGGTAATCACCGGCCTTAACCAGGGAATCGATAAATTCGCGCAGCTCTTCACCAACGTCCACCGTCATCGTACGGGCCATAACCCCACCGTTTCTTAATGTAAGATTTGTTCTTACATCATTATATCAGCTTACTTCCATCTCCGGCATGTTAGCCAAAATTTGGCTTTAACCCTCCATCCCGCAATTTTAAGCGCCATTGCGGGACGTGGCGTGCCGGATACTTTCCTGAAGAAATCTGGCCTAGTCCAGTACCACAACCGTTGTGCTTCGGGTTTCAGCCTCAGGCCATACGCGCCGGATACTTCGCTGAAGAGTGTGACAGCCTTATACGTCCCCAGCCCCTGCTGCCGCTTGAAGCCCTGAAATTCAGCGCTCTCCATCGAGCCGTCAGCGAATATTCCCTCCGTCTGCTTATCACCGAGGAGGTTGTGCGCGGCTTACCGTGAAATCGTGTTAAAGCCATTTACGACAATCACCGCACCGGCCACCACGCCCACCGGCGTCATTGAGGACATCATGACGATCCCACTAATCTGCATACGTAACCCCTATACATATGCAGTGCATCTGCCAATACTAAGGATATGCACACATCCGGTGCGCGACCATCATTCCGGATATGCTTCGCATATCCTTCAACTCGGGAGAGAAATAAATGAGAGCCGTATCAATTTTTAAAAATGGCAACAACCGCGCCATCTGTCTCCCCCACGATCTGGATTTTGAGGGGGCGAGCGAGTTGGAGATCGTCAGGGAAGGGGACAGCATCATCCAGCCTCCCGTCCAGCCTACCTGGGGCTCGTTCGTGCAAATGGAAAAAACAGACCCGGATTTTATGGCAGAGCGTGAGGACGTTGTCACCGACGAAGGACGATTTAACCTGTGAACAAGATCTATATGCTCGACACGAACATCTGCTCGTTCATCATGCACGAGCAGCCGGAAGCCTTGCTGAAGCGCCTGGAGCAGGCGGTGCTGCGCGGCCACCGTATCGTGGTCTCGGCCATCACATACTACAAGATGCGTTTAGGTGCCACCGACCCTAAGGCCTAGCCACGTGCAGCTGGTTGACGCGTTCTAATAGACAGGCTGTACTTTCTGGCTGGAAGAGTATGCAACGATTTTGATATGTAAACGGAAGGGCAATTTTAAATGGAAAAAAGACGAGGGACTCTACGGGCGACATCACATCCCTCGACAAAAGATTCTCAACGGATTTTTAATAGAAGAGAACGGGATGGAGAATTTAGGATTTTGCTGTATAAAACGCAACGACAAAATGTAAAATTTTAGTTAACTGGCTGCAATTCAATCTATAGCAGTTGCCGTCTTCCTGTTTGCCACGTCAGTTGATTACCTGATAAATTATGGCAATGGTGAATCCCCCTATGCGGTGGGGCGTCCCAGTCAACTGCTGTCTGCAGGTATGCGCGCGGCTTTACTGACCAGGGGTAAAGTCACCGGGAGGCACCCGGCACCATGACAATAACTACAACCAGTTTGAAATTCCTTGAGAGCCTGCCGTAAAACGCAGGCTTTTTTTATGATTTAGCAAACTGCTGCTACGCTTCAAGTTGTGGGAAGTAACTGAATGCCTGACGGTTATCCCTAACCGATAGTGAATCAGCCGATACAGCTTAATTCCTGTGCATAGGTCTTGTTCACACCTACCTTACAAATAGTCAACTCATTAGCCCGCCCTCAAAAGTGGGCGTTTTTTTATTCTTAATACAGCCCCAGCGTACAGCTGGGTGAGAGTTTGTATCGAAACTACTGGCATTTCCTGCTGCGCATCGGTACTGGTTCAGGAGGCTTATTGACGGTTACTCACCCTTTAATCAATCTCTATTTCCAAATCAAAGCAGGCCGTCGAAGAACTGCGCGAGGTGAATGATGTTCAATCTGCGCCACTCATTTTCGAACAGTTCATCAGCGAGAAAGAGAGTAATGCGCTGATGGCGGTGGTGGATCCGGGGGGGGGGCTGGTCCTGATGTCACGGTGTAACTGTTATTGCTGGCCTGCCAGTTACTCTCGTCAAGAGTTGCTCAAAAGCCAGCAGCCTTCAGAGCGATAGCTACGTTCTGCGAACGGAAAGCTCTTTACAGGGGTAGGTGTTCGCCACCCAGATATTCAAATTCAATCAGGTTGCAGAACATGCCAGGAGGCTTAACTTTCTGAGCAACATCAGCATTGAAGATATCGTCATCGAATACCGGGAGATTCTCAACCTGCGATTTGTATGTTCCTGCTGACACTGCGGGTGTGCTGCTCGAATACGCCTACCATTTACGTTCCAGCGCAATGCACATCTATACCAGCGGACCTGACGCAGCCGATGATATTACCTCTGCCGCCACCTCAATAGCATACTTCAAGGCTTTGCTATGGGTTAAGCCACTGCTGGCTGTGATTGATAAAGGCACAAAGTGCCTGGCTGGCATTCGGCAGATAGAGCTTAATTCAAAGAACTAGGGATGGCTCGTCCTTGAGCACACGGGTATTTCTGAACGACGGCTTTACCTGACATAGCAAAGCACCATTAAATTGTAGAAAAAACTCATCGTTAAACAAGCGAAGCGCTGCTTTGTCACAATGCTCCGCAGCACGGCTGCCCAGATATGGTGAGGCGATGTAACATATATCTGGAAAGGCAAACGCTGGGCGTATCTCGCCGTGGTTCTCGACCTGTTCGCGATAAAGCAGTGTGCAGGGTAATGTCGTTCTCAAAAAACAGCAGACTCACCACGAAAGCGCTGGATATCAACCGGGAACCTTCTGGAGTAGCCAACTGTTTGCGGGCATATAGCTATCCTTCACTGCGCAGAGATCTTAACCCCGGCCATCATCATTTGCCGCATCGAAAATTTTTACAAGCTCGCCACTCTTCAGGCAGGGAGCGATTAGCTGCTCGCGCATGAGCGCAAAGCCCAGTCCTGCCGTACGACTGCCAGTGGCAACAGGCTATTTTCAAAGAGCGGCCCTGCACTTAAATACCTGCGCAGAAACTGTTGATTCCAGTTCCTTCGGTCCTTGTCGCGCAGCGGTGCCCTCTGTATCAGTTAGCTTCACTGTTGGTTTAGTGATTGGTGTGGCTCCTGAAATTATCAATGCATATGGTGCGATTGGTTAGATGACTTGTGCCTGTTATATTCTGTCCGACCCCAATTACATAACAGGAATACACGTGAATCAGACAACCACAGCCTGTGTCAGGTTCTGGTGCGTGTTCATGCCAGCGGCGTCAACCCGATTGATTATAATTTCCAGTATTTTTCTACCTACAGTTAAATCATGTAAACTACTGAAATCGATATGATGCTGATTGGTTATGTGCTGGAATCAACATATCGGGCTGCGACGTTATGTCTGATGCTTACAGGTGGATTCTGGCATCATCTCTGGCACACCAAAAAATAATGCAAGGTTAAGTCATGCAGATGAATCCGCTTCTTCGGCTCATAATCGCCCTGACGGTATTGATGGCCATTTTATCTCTTTATCGGGAGGATAAAGGGCTCGCCTGGTTGGCTTTGCTGTGGAATGGCTGAACATTAGTAACCCAGAGCAGCATGACCGAAATACTGTCATCATTCCAGGTTCTTCAGTAACTTACGAAGCTGTACTACCCTGTTTTACTGTCACAAGGATGTATGTGGGACATTATCTATGACGATGTTATTTAACTTTCTGCCTTAACTGCAGACAGGAAAATATGAGGTCATCTCGTTCATATGAAAGTAATAAATTACACTGTGTTGATTTATCTAGAATTTGCTGAGGGGGAGTGTGACCTGGATGGTTCTCTGGTGGCATTCTTGTGCTCAAGAGGTTATACATCTCTTTCATCCTCTTTTGTTCATACATGTGCGGTCTTTGCCGGACATGAAGACCAGGTCATGTCAAAATCTGAATCCGTAAATGACGGTGCGGGGTATCTCAGAAAGAGACTGCAAAAACTGTTTAAGAAGGTGATGCAGGAGCATCATTTTTCCTGCCAAATTTCACTTGTCATTTCACCCACTGATGTGACCACAACCTATATTCCGCGAAAGCGCGGTGGGCTAAGGTGCTAAAAGAAACATCGGGATTTCCCGTGACAGATTCAAATCAGACGTGCCATCAGTGATGAATGGCCGTATCTTATTGGAAGGTATCGTCGGTTTTTGAACAAACGAAAGGCTTATCAGTATGATTTCTCATTTAGACCATTTTGTTCTCACAACCCGCGATATGCAGGGTTGTGTCGATTTCTACTCAGACGTACTCGGGATGGTAGTTGTTCGATTCGGAGCGGGCAGGACAGCACTGAGATTTGGTCAACAGAAAATCAATATCCATGAATACGGCCGGGAAATAGAGCCAAAGGCGCATCTGCCAGTGCCCGGTTCGCTTGATTTATGCTTTATTGTTCATGGAACAATTGCAGAACTGCTTGCCCACCTCAATGCTCACGACGTTAAGATTGAAGAAGGGCCTGTAAAAAGAACTGGTGCCAGCGGGGAGATTGAGTCCGTTTATCTTCGCGATCCGGATCTCAACCTCATTGAACTGTCTGTTTACCTTAACGGCTAAGCGAGCGTTGCAGTCCTGTTTTCTGGAACTGGTCAGTCATTGTCAGGCCTACCCAACAGAATCAGTTATGGAACAATACGTCTCCGTAATTCCACGCCTTCACCACACCATCTGGGGTTTCAAGCAGTATCCGGCCGTCTGTATCCGTGCCCCTGCAGATACCGGAAACTATTTGCGTTTTTCCTGCATCAAGTGAAATCTCAGTCATTTGATTAAGCCCTTTCATTCTCCCTTCATAGGAACTCCGCAGCACGCTAAATCCATAAGTTTTCCAGAGAGAAAAATAGTCATCCCAGCGATGTAACAGGCTATGGAGGACATCCTGAGCATCTTTATCCGTGAAGCCAGCAAGTCCCGCAGCGATGTTTTCCAGACCCAGATTATCGGCAGTCATGTTAATGCCGATGCCTACATAAATGGCTCTTGGATCGGCTTCAATCAGTGTTCCACTAACTTTGGCTCCATTTATCAGGATATCGTTCGGCCATTTTATCTGCACCTCAGCATCACGAATAATAAGAGACAGCGCATCATGTATGGCTATCCCTGCGACGAGAGAAAGCGTAGGTAGTGATGTCCTGTCATCCGGAAGAGGAACAACAATAGTGACCGCGATATTCCCTGGTGCCGAAATCCATTTGCGGTTGTATCGCCCTTTACCTGCAGTCTGCTCGCGTGCGGAAAGCGCGAAATTCATGTTCCCGGTATGCTGGACAATCCGTCTCGCTTCATTATTAGTACTGTCCACCGAGTCAATTGTTATCAGCTCTGTCATTCTCATCTGTTCCGATAATTACCAGGTCGCCAATCCTAACAAACTCACCTGAACAGAGAAACATAGGCGACATGACTGGTAACAAAGGTCATCAGTTCCTAGGGGGATTGGGGAGCATGGGGTGAGAATGTTTACTCTCTGAAAATGAATACTTTGCGCGCAACTTTGCTTCATCAAAAGGAGTAAGCCAGTATTTAACAACCTACTAAGATTTCTGCTGCTGGGGAGAGGGGGTTAAAAAACCTAATCAGTTATGATTTATGGTTGTCGTTGTCGTTACATTAGCATTGCATAGTGGTTATACTTCTCCTCTTTTTTTACTAACACAATACCTGAATGTTAAAGAAACTGTATTTCGCTCTACCTATCGTTGCTATGGCCGGTGCTGTCGTATTTTGGCTTCAACCTCACTACTCGACAGAAGAGGAAAGCTACTACCGCTCGGTCTTCTGTACCATTGATCATAACGATCAGGAAATGTTCTTGCGTGACATGGAGAAACTTGTGGAAGGAGGAAATTCAGAATATGCGCTCCGTCAGTATCACTATATTCCTGAGCTCGGTGAAAAAATGTTCAATACCTGGAAGAAGCTTAGTATCCAGGAAAAAAATGCTTTAAGGGAGGATCCTCAGCAGTGTCTCGCTATCATGAGCGATAGACAACGATTGTAAGTACCGTGTTAACGCCAAGCTGTAATGTTCCCTTTGAACCATTCTAAAATGTCCCCAGGCGATTTCTGGGGGAAATTTCATGATCAAAGAGACAGTTACAATGAGCCATAAGGAACTCGACAGGCTTCAGAGTATTCAGGAGCCAGTCAGCCGTCACATCACCCAGGAACAAGCCGCGGTACGTATTGGGGTCTCAATCCGTTAGTTTAAACGCCTGGTGCATCAATACAGAAATGAAGGTCCTGTTGGTCGTATATTTCGCAGACGTGGAAAGCGTCCAAATAACGCTTTTACTCCCGCATTTAGAACGACGGTAATATCACTCCTCAAAGACCGCTACGCTGGTTCTTGACCAACTCTTGACTGTGCGAAATTGCGCGAGATATACGGCTTGTCTTCATTTGTGGAAATTCTCATAAAGTGGATGGTAAAGGAGGAAATATGGTGTGAACGCCGTCGTAAACATGCCCGAATAAATCAACGCCGCATGCGACGTCCATCCTACGGTGAATTGATCCAGATTGATGGCTCGCCTCATTACTGATTTGAGGGCAGGGGGCCCAAATGCACACTGATAGTTTTTATCGATGATGCTATCAGCGCTCAGATGGTGCTGCGATTCGTTCCCGCAGAAACAAACCTGGCTTACATGGAAACTCTTAGGAGTTACCTTAATGATCATGGCGTACCGTCCCGCTTCGCTTCTGGCACGGAGCGGACGTGTAACGGAGCTGAAGCTCTATTGTGAGCGAAGAGCGGACTTATCCGTAAAAGGCTTACCATCAGGAATGGAAGTTCACCCCAAAGGAAAACTCTCGGAAACTTTCTAGACAACCTTTTCCCGAGCATTTAGCCTGAATTAAAATTTTAATATCTTTCAGGCTAATTCATTATGAAAAATGATATCAGAACCCTCGACCTTAACCTTCTTAAGGCCCTTGATGCATTACTGGATGAGAGAAGCGTTACTCGGGCTGCAAAGCGCCTCTCCCTGACGCAGCCTGCCGTCAGTGGTATGCTTTTTCGCTTGCGTGATTACTTTGACGATCCACTCTTTGTTCGCACCAGCCACGGTATGGTCCCCACTATGCGGGCCAATGAACTTTCTGCGCCGGTAAAAAAAATCCTCACCGATATCGCTATCCTGCTGAAACCAAATAAATTTGATCCCATGACGGTGGAACTGACTTATACCATCGTCGCAACGGACTATGCACTTAAGGCTGTTGTCGTTCCGTTGATGGCTGAGCTGAAACAACGTGCACCGTATATTAAAATCGCCGTGCGGTCCGTGGACAATGAGCGAATGTATCAGCAGTTGTCCCGGGGTGAAGTTGATCTGGCTTTGGTAACACCGCAAACAACCCCCGAAGACCTGCATGGAAGAGCGCTCTATGAAGAACATTATGTCTGCGTAGCACGACGTCATCATCCTCTGGCTGCGAGTTCAAAAATGACGCTCGAACAATTTTGCAAGCAGGAGCATATTATGGTGTCTTCGGACGGAAACTTCACGGGTGTTACAGATGAAGCACTGGCTAAGCTCAGTCTGACACGAAGAGTAGGGATGTCAGTTAATAGTTTTCAGGTGATACCTGATATATTGCGAGTGACTGATATGATTGCTGTTGTACCTCACCGCATGGTCCTGTCTAACAACGATCTCATCATTCTCCCTTTGCCCCTGAAAGTACCCGGCTTTACCAAGAGCATGGCCTGGCATGAGCGAACCCATCGTGATCCAAGTCACCAGTGGATTCGTGCTTTATGCGCAGAAGTAAGCCAACCTACCGCGCCCTGATATAATTTATCTTATTAAGAATATAATAAATTACAATTCGCCTTATAACTCCATTGTGCCAATAATCACTGTCATCACGTTACTGCCGTAACGACAAACGCAGTGCTCTCAACTTTAGCAAATGGAGAAATTTATGAACGCGATTAACTGGCCAGAAGGCTTTGTTCCCGGTTTTACCGATAACTTTGTTTCTAATGAAATGATCATCTCAGGTCTTAACGTCAATGATGTCTGGCCGCTCCTGAGTCAGCCATTGCTATGGCCGGAATACTATAAAAATTCCGCCGATGTGCGCTTTTATGACAACAAAGGTCCAGAACTGGAAAATGGTGTTCGCTTCTACTTCAGCACGTTTGGTTTCCCAGTTGAAGCTCAGGTTGTGGAGTTTGTTCCACCCGCTGAAGGTAAACCTGCTCGTCTGGCATGGCACGGATGGGCCGGTGAAAAAGATACTGCTCAACGACTCGATGTCCATCATGCATGGCTACTGGAGGACCTTTCCGGTCACAGGATCCGTATCTTAACGCAGGAAACACAGAACGGTGTCCCCGCAAAAGATCTGGCAAATACCCGTCCGAACCCAATGCTTAATGGTCATCAGGAATGGCTTGACGGCCTGATTCGAGCAGCAAAGAAATAATAAACCGCTTTCCACTGCCATATCACTGAGGCTGCACTTCCCCGTAGCCTCAAGAATATTTTCCCGTTTGCTATTGCAATTGATTACATGTAAATCATGTAATCCCCTTTACTGGAGGCTAAAACGCAGATCTTGATGCTCAGGGCACGCCTCTCAATTGGGCGCATTCGCCTGTCGGTGTGTGGTTCGTGGCGGGACTATAGGGAAGAGAAAAAGCGTTTAATAGGAGCAGAGGGATTACAGGTACCTTTTGGTGCGAGTGTATAGCGTTTGCTATACAATATCATTGTGATATGCTTGTAAAGCAATTGCTATACAAGGAGCACACTCATGAAATCAGATGTCCAGCTCAACCTCAGAGCCAAGGAGTCTCAAAGAGCACTTATCGATGCTGCTGCAGAAATCCTTCATAAATCACGCACGGACTTTATCCTTGAAATGGCGTGCCAGGCTGCTGAGAATGTCATCCTCGATCGTCGCGTATTCAATTTTAACGATGAGCAGTATGCTGAGTTTATCGATATGCTCGATGCGCCAGTCGCGGATGACGCTGCCATCAATAAACTCCTGGCAAGGAAACCTCAGTGGGACCTGTAACAGCACCAGAACCGTTATCCAGCCTCCATCAACTAGCAGAGTTCGTCAGTGGTGAGGTTGTACTTGATGACTGGCTTAAACAGAGAGGATTAAAAAACCAGGCTCTTGGTGCAGCACGAACGTTCGTCGTTTGTAAAACAGACACTAAACAGGTTGTCGGTTTTTACTCCCTTGCCACCGGCAGCGTTAACCACGTGGAAGCAACGGGAAGCCTCAGGCGCAATATGCCAGATCCAATTCCCGTAATCATACTTGCTCGCCTAGCAGTCGATTTTTCATTCCGTGGTCAAGGGCTCGGGGCCGATTTACTTCATGATGCAGTTCTGCGCTGTTACCGTGTAGCTGATAATATTGGAGTCCGTGCGATTATGGTTCATGCACTGACTGAAGAAGCCAAAAACTTTTATCTTCACCATGGCTTTAAGGCATCGAAAACTCAGGAACGGACTCTGTTCCTCAAGCTTCCGCAATAGATTCATTGGCAAGAAAAGGGATGTGGATGGTGATAAATTATTGATATTTAATCATATATTGACAATATTTAACATAATCTTTGTTATGCGCACTGATTTTGTCAGCACAAAGCGTTATTGTCGTCTCAGGGTCTGCGGATGTTTTCCTGGACTGTTATGTTGTGATCCCAAGATGCTGCCGGTACTTCACCGGACTCATTGCACCTAATGATAGCTTGATACGTTTCTCGTTATACCAGCGTATGTACCTGTCCAGGAAGCAGATAAATTTTTCCAGCGTGATACCAGCCCAGTTTCTGCCATAGAACATTTCGTTTTTGATACGCCCGAAGAAGCCTTCACACGCAGCATTATCCGACGAGCATCCTTTGCGCGACATGGACCTTATAAGTCCGGATGTGTTGATACGATCGAGCCAGCCCGGCCACCGGTAATGGCCACCACGATCGCTGTGTATTACCGGTTTATCATGTTCGTTGAGCGTATCGAGTGCTTCATCGAGCATCGTATTCACCAGCGTCGCGTCCGGGCGTGCTCCTATCGACCAGCTTACAACCTGGCCATCAAAGCAGTCGATAACCTGCGACAGATAGACGATACGGGAGAGGATACGCTGGCAGTTGTTGCAACAAAAATTGCAGAGCTGATTACTGTTTAGTTAATGCTCCCGTCCCATTTATCTTGTCTGCTCTTGCAGGCCAGATCTCTTTGATATTCATCCTCTTCCTGACTGATTCTCACTTTTCCACATCACTTAAGGTATGTTC
>NZ_JTLF01000312.1:0-34393 GCF_000798855.1 Enterobacter sp. ZOR0014
CCTCTCCCCGTGGGAGAGGGTCAGGGTGAGGGCATCAGGCCGCACTTCCCAAAACTAAAAAACCGGGAAATCCCGGTTTTTTTACGCCTGAAAACGGCTTACTGCTGTGCCGCCTGTCCGCAGCCACCGATGATCTTCGAAATGGAGATCGCCGGGTGCAGCAGATAATCGTAGCTGCAGTTATTTTTGGTGTTTTGAACGTGACCGGTACAGGCCGTCAGGGTCGATAACAGGCCAACCAGAACGGCGGCTTTTGCCAGCTTGAACATACGCATTCCTTGTCTAAAAAATTGGATGTAATACGAGGGAATAAATGGAAAAGTTCCACTATGCGGGCGGTATGTTAGCGGTAGCCGTTAGAGGGGAGTAGTCCGCTTAAGGACTACTCGAAGAAGGAAAAATATGTGTCAGTGATTCGAGAACCAGTTCAGCTTATCGCGTAATTCAACCACGCGACCCACCACAATCAACGCCGGACTTTCAACCTGCTGCGCCAGCTCGCCGAGTTGAGTCAGCACACCATCGACCACACGCTGCGTAATGGCGGTACCGTTTTCCACCAGCGCAACGGGCATATCTGCCTCCATGCCGTGCTCCAGCAGTTTCGCCTGAATGGTGGCGGCCTGATTTAGCCCCATGTAGAAGACCAGCGTCTGCTTTTCAGCGGCCAGGTTATGCCAGTCCAGTTCGCTGCCGGTTTTGAGGTGGCCCGTCACCAGACGCACGCTCTGCGCGTAATCGCGGTGGGTCAGCGGGATGCCGGAGTAGGCTGAGCAGCCGGACGCCGCCGTAATCCCTGGCACCACGGAGAACGGAATACCTGCGTTGCACAGGGTTTCCAGCTCTTCGCCGCCGCGACCAAAGATAAACGGATCGCCGCCTTTCAGACGCACCACGCGCTTACCTTTCTGCGCCTCGCGCAGCAGGATCTGGTTAATCTCTTCCTGCGGTACGCAGTGGTAGCCCGCGCGCTTGCCGACGAAGACGCGATCGGCGTCGCGACGCACCAGGTTCATGATGTCATCGGAGACCAGGCGGTCGTAGACCACGATATCCGCCTGCTGGATCTGTTGCAGGCCTTTCAGCGTCAGTAAGCCTGCATCGCCAGGACCCGCGCCGACCAGCGCCACTTCTCCACGGTGATCCAGCGGTTCGTTCAGTAACTGTTCGGTCGTCTCTTCCACCGCTTTTGTGTCCTGGTTCGCCAGCGACTGCGCCAGCCTGTCGTTCACAAAGAACTTTTCCCAGAAGCGACGACGCTCCCCTACGGTCGCGAAGGTTTGCTTCACGCGGGAACGAAGTTGTCCGGCATAGTGTGCAATCTGACCAAGATGCTGCGGCAGCACGGCTTCCAGTTTTTCCCGCAGCAGGCGGGCGAGAACAGGTGAGCGTCCACCGGATGACACCGCAATCATCAGCGGTGAGCGGTCGATAATCGACGGCATGATAAAGCTGGCTTCTTTCGGCGCATCTACCACGTTGCAGAAGATACGCCGCGCTTCGCAGGCATCGCTGACGCGCTGATTCACGGCATCGTCATCCGTTGCGGCAATGGTCAGCCAGCAGGTATCCAGCAGGGATTCATCAAACTCTCCTTGTACCCGCGTGAGCATCCCTTCCTGGGCCCAGACGTCAAACTGCGGGGTGAAGGTGAGAGCATTCACGGTCAGTCGGGCCCCCGCTTCCAGCAGCAGGCGCGCCTTGCGCTCAGCCACATCGCCGCCGCCCACAAGCAGGCAGTCGCGATGGCGTAATTGACAAAAAATCGGCAGGTGGTCCACGACGATACCTCACAGCATTCAAGGAGGGGGTAAGCATTGACGTCAGGATAACAGCAGGAATCGCCGAAAATATACGGTTTTTCCTGCCGTTACCCATAAGGGGTCATAAGTCTTTCCTATTGAAAAGGCGGGGGGTTACGCTTTGAGCTGCACCTTGCCGTCCTTCACGCGGACGTCATAGTGCTTCACGGAGACGCTTTCATCTTCCATGCAGCGTCCGTCGGTTAAACGGAAACGCTGCTTTTTCAGCGGGCTGGCGACCCACAGTTCACCCTGGTGCTCGGCAATCAGGCCACGGGAGAGCACGCTGGCCTCGAAGAACGGGTCGATATTGCTGATGGCAAAAACCTGTTCATCGTGACGGGGACGGAAAATCGCGACCTGCTCGTTACCTAGCAGCGCACACACGCCGGTGGCGGGTAGAATGTCATTAATCTCGCAAATGTTTACCCACTGGCTCATGCGTTTTCCTCCACCAGCGTGACTGGAATGCGTTCATACGGTGTTGCCGGGCGATGCTGCTCGCGTTCTGGCACTACCTGCACGTTCGGGTCGCGCTGGGTGCTGTTGATAAAGTGTTTGAAGCGTGTCTGCGCCGCAGGGGTATTCACGGTTTCGGTCCACTCGCAGATCACTGCCTCGCGCAGGCGAGCCATCTCTGCTTCCAGATGCTCGTTCAGGCCCAGCTTGTCGTCGATGATCACCGCTTTCAGATAATCAATGCCGCCTTCCAGGTTATCCAGCCAGGACGCTGTACGGGTCAGCTTATCGGCGGTACGGATGTAGAACATCATGAAGCGGTCGAGGTACTTAATCAGCGTGTCGTGGTCAAGATCCGCTGCCAGCAGGTCTGCATGGCGTGGTTTCATCCCGCCGTTACCGCAGACGTACAGGTTCCAGCCTTTTTCGGTGGCGATAATACCAACGTCTTTACCCTGCGCTTCGGCACATTCACGGGTACAGCCGGAGACGCCGAACTTCATTTTGTGCGGGGTACGGATGCCCTTGTAGCGGTTTTCCAGCTCCACGCCGAAGCCGACGCTGTCGCCCACGCCGTAGCGGCACCAGGTGCTGCCCACGCAGGTTTTCGCCATACGCAGCGCTTTGGCATACGCGTGGCCGGTTTCGAAGCCTGCTTCAATCAGCTGGCGCCAGATTTCTGGCAGGTCGTCTTTCTGCGCCCCAAACAGCCCGATACGTTGTGAACCGGTAATTTTGGTGTACAGGTTAAATTCGCGGGCGATCCGGCCCACCGCGACCAGCCCTTCCGGCGTGATTTCGCCACCGGCGGAACGTGGAATGACGGAGTAGGTGCCGTCTTTCTGAATGTTCGCCAGGAAGTTGTCATTGGTATCCTGCAGCGGCGTGTGCTCGGGTTTGAGCACGTATTCATTCCAGCAGGAGGCCAGCAGGGAGCCGACGGTCGGTTTACACACTTCACAGCCATAACCCTGGCCGTGTTTCGCCAGCAGTTCGTCGAAGGACTTAATGCCTTCCACACGGATCAGGTGATACAGCTCCTGGCGAGAGTAAGCAAAATGCTCGCACAGGTTGTTGTTCACTTCGATGCCCTGTTTCGCCAGCTCGGCGTTCAGCACCTGAGTTACCAGTGGAATACATCCGCCACAGCCGGTACCGGCTTTGGTTTCGGCTTTCAGCGCGGCAACGGTATGGCAGCCCTTGTTGATGGCAGAGATCAGCATGCCTTTGGTGACGTCGAAGCAGGAGCAAATCTGCGCGCTGTCCGGCAGTTTATCCACGCCGATGGACGGTTTACCGCTGGAGGCGTGCGCCGGGAGGATCAGCGCGTCCGGGTTTTCCGGCAGCTCGATGGCGTTGAGCACCAGCTGGAGCAGGTTACCGAAGTCGCTGGTATCGCCTACCAGTACTGCGCCGAGCAGGGTTTTATTGTCCTTACTGACGATAAGACGTTTGTAGACTTCTTTGCTTTCGTCGAGATAGACGTAGCTGCGAGCGCCAGGCGTGCGACCGTGCGCATCGCCGATACCGCCCACGTCCACGCCCAGCAGCTTCAGCTTGGCGCTCATATCCGCGCCGGTGAAGGCGTTTTCGCTGCCGAGAATATGGTCCACGGCGACCTGCGCCATTTTGTAGCCTGGCGCCACCAGACCGTATACGCGGTTATTCCAGCTGGCGCATTCGCCAATCGCGTAGATATCCGGGTCGGAGGTCTGGCAGGTATCGTTAATCATGATCCCGCCGCGCTGCGCGACGGCCAGACCGCACTGGGTTGCCAGCTTGTCGCGTGGACGAATACCGGTGGAGAAGACGATAAAGTCTACTTCCAGCTCGCTGCCGTCAGCAAAGCGCATGGTTTTACGTGCTTCGGTGCCTTCCTGCACGATCTCTTTGGTGTTCTTGCTGGTGTGAACTTTCACGCCCATGCTTTCGATTTTACGGCGAAGCTGGTCGCCACCCATGTGGTCGAGCTGTTCGGCCATCAGCATCGGGGCAAATTCGATGACGTGGGTTTCTACGCCGAGGTTTTTCAGCGCGCCCGCGGCTTCTAAGCCCAGCAGACCGCCGCCGACAACGGCGCCGCGCTTGCTGCGGCGTGCGCAGGATTCAATGGCGTTGAGGTCTTCAATCGTACGGTAAACGAAGCAATCCTGAGTTTCAGAACCTTTAATAGGCGGGATCCACGGATACGAGCCTGTCGCTATGATCAGCTTGTCGTAAAAAACCGTACGCCCGGCGCTGGAGTGGATCACTTTTTCCTGACGGTTGATGGTGATGGCGCGTTCGCCCACCAGCACTTTTACGCCATGCTTCTCATAGAAACCTTCACGCACTAAAGAGAGCTCTTCGGCGGTATGATGGGAGAAGTAGGAAGACAAGTGCACACGGTCGTACGCCTTGCGGGGTTCTTCACAGAACACGGTAATATCGAACTGGTCGGCACCGGCTTTATCGAGAAGATCCTCAATAAAGCGATGGCCGACCATGCCGTTACCGATGATAGCGAGTCTGACTTTGCTCATTTTTGCCTCGATTTCTTTTCTATTACTGCCTACCTTAACGATTCAGCAGGGGCGCTTATTGATGTAAATCAAATACGTCTTCGCCTACTCCTTAGGTGGTATGCGGCTGATTTGTCAGGATTTTTATAAGTTATGGAAATCGCAGGCTTTTCGGGGGCGTCGATTTTGTGTACAAAGCAATGGCGTATTTTTGAACAAAAATATGCTTAAACAACGTTGCGTTGATCAGGGGATAAGAAATGTCTACAACACCGCTTTGGCTTGTTCAGAATGTTCGCTTACCGGGCCGGGAAGGACTATGGCAACTCGCCATTGAGAACGGGCGATTTGGTGACATCACCCCAATGGACGACACCCGCGCTGAAAGTTATGAAGTGTTGAACGCGCGCGGTGGGCTGGCGATCCCACCGTTTATCGAGCCGCATATCCATCTTGATACCACCCAGACGGCAGGCGAGCCGAACTGGAACCAGTCGGGCACGCTCTTTGAGGGCATTGAACGCTGGGCGGAGCGCAAAGCGTTACTCAGCCATGACGACGTCAAAGCGCGCGCCTGGAAAACGCTGAAGTGGCAAATCGCCAACGGCATTCAGTTTGTCCGTACCCATGTGGATGTCTCCGACCCGACGCTCACCGCCCTGAAGGCCATGCTGGAGGTGAAGCAGGAGGTGGCCCCATGGGTGACGCTGCAAATCGTCGCGTTCCCCCAGGAGGGTATTCTCTCTTACCCGAACGGCGCGGCGCTGCTGGAAGAGGCGTTAAAACTGGGTGCCGACGTGGTGGGGGCGATCCCGCACTTCGAATTCACCCGCGAGTATGGCGTCCAGTCGCTGCATATTGCTTTTACACTGGCGAAGAAATATGACCGTCCGCTGGATATCCATTGCGATGAAATTGACGACGAACAGTCGCGGTTTGTCGAGACGGTGGCTACCCTGGCCTACGAGGCCGGCATCGGTCCGCGCGTGACCGCCAGCCATACTACCGCCATGCACTCCTACAACGGTGCGTACACCTCGCGCCTGTTCCGCCTGTTGAAGATGTCGGGGATTAACTTCGTCGCTAACCCGCTGGTCAATATCCACCTGCAGGGGCGTTTTGACGACTATCCTAAGCGCCGCGGCATCACGCGCGTGAAGGAACTCCAGGAAGCAGGCATTAACGTCTGCTTTGGTCATGACGATGTTTTTGACCCCTGGTACCCGCTGGGAACCGGCAATATGCTCCAGGTGCTGCACATGGGGTTACACGTCTGCCAGATGATGGGCTATCCGCAAATCGATAGCGGCCTGGATCTGATCACCCATAACAGCGCCCGTACCTTTGGCCTGAGCGATTACGGTATTGCCACGGGCAATCCGGCGAATCTGGTGATTTTGCCTGCGGAAAGCGGGTTTGAAGCGGTGCGCTGTCAGGTGCCGGTGCGCTGGTCGATTCGTCAGGGGCGGGTGATTGCCACGACGCAGCTGGCGCAGACGTGGATCCAGATGGATATCGGGGGGGAGGAGGTCAGCTTTGCCAGAAACAGCCCCTCTGCGTAGCGCAAAGGGGCGTGAAGGTTAGTGAGACGCTACCGCGTTGTGCTGGCGGTGGCGAGTCACGAAGCCCAGCACGAAGCACATGATGAACACCACGGCATACAGACCGTTAGCGGTGTGCAGCGCCGCCAGCGGGCCGCTGTGGGCAACGATCGGCCCCGTCACCACAAAGGTGAGCATGGTGCCGATGGTACCGCAGGTCAGCACGAAGTTAACCAGCTTCGGCGAAGCTACTTTAGTCTGCAGGGAGCCCAGCGTGATGATCGAGGTGTAAATCGCGCTGGAGAAGAAGCCCAGGGTCATAATGAACCACGGCATATTGTCCGGGGAACCGTTGATGAACAGATACATCAGCACGGTTGCCAGGCCCGCCAGCACCGTCAGGATGCGCTGCAGATCGAAGAAGCGCAGAATGAAGCTAAACGCCCACATGCCGAACATGTAAGACATCCAGAAATCGCTTACCAGTTTACCCGCGTCGTTCAGGCTCATGCCCAGGCCTTTCGCGTATTCCGGTACCCAGGAGATAAAGCCCAGCTGGCCCAGGATATAGCACAGGGCGGCGATGGAGAGGAACAGTACGCCGATGCCCCATTTCTCTTTCGCGACGGGTTCTGCGCTGGTTTGCGCTTTTTTGCCCAGAACCGGGAATTCACAGCCGAAGGTCAGAATAAAGATTGCTACGTAAACCAGACCGATACAGGCATAGACCCAGTACCACTCAATGCTGCGTGCCAGCAGAACGGCGGCCACCATCGGGAAAATCATCCCGGCCATGCTGAAGAAGGAGTCGGTGAACAGCAGGCGCGCGCCGCGCTGACGGCCTTCATACATATGGGTAATCAGGAACGTACCGATCGACATGGTGATCCCGCTGACCAGGCCGAGCACGAACATGGCGGCGGAGAACAACGCGATGCTGTGACTCAGCATCAGACCCGCCACGGCGGCGACCATCAGCACAAAACCAAAACGCAGCTGGGTCTTCAGCGGCACGATTTCCATCAGCCAGGCATTCAGGAAGATAGAGATGAGGATACCGGCGTTGAGGAAGGTAAAGGTGTTACTCATACTGGAGACGGGCAGCTGGAAGTAGTCTGCGATATTCCCCATCACCATCCCGGTGACGATCACCAACGCGCCGGTCAGGGCGTAGGAGAAGAAGCTGATCCATGTGAGCTTGATGCGATTGCTGTTAGTCATGTCTGGCCTGTTCAAAAAAAGAAAAGCGCCCGGAGGGCGCTGAGAGCGGGCAGATTTTAGACATTAAAGTGATCTATTCATACCTTTTCAAAGAAATTTAAACTTCATTGCAGTTTTTTATGTGATCTCTGTCACATAAAAAGACGCCGTAACCAATCGTTTGCGTGGTTACAACTGTTTCAATTTCGTAAAATTAGGTAAAAGGCTGGTCTCCGTTCATACTGCTCTTTAGAATCAAGCCATTCGCTTTTTATACTGCGCTTTGTTAAGGAATTCTCATGCTCAAATCAACACTGGCGGCTGTCGCAGCTGTGTTTGCTCTTTCTGCCGTTTCCCCTGCTGCGCTGGCAGCCAAAGGGGACCCTCACGTTCTGCTGACCACCTCTGCCGGGAATATTGAGCTGGAACTGAATAGCCAGAAAGCTCCGGTTTCCGTGAAAAACTTCCTCGACTATGTGAACAGTGGTTTTTATAACAACACCACTTTCCACCGCGTGATCCCTGGCTTCATGATTCAGGGCGGTGGTTTCAACGAGCAGATGCAGCAGAAGCAGCCGAACCCGCCGATCAAAAACGAAGCGGACAACGGCTTGCTGAACAAGCGCGGCACGATTTCCATGGCGCGTACGGCGGATAAAGACAGCGCCACCAGCCAGTTCTTCCTCAACGTGGCGGATAACGCCTTTCTCGACCATGGCCAGCGCGACTTCGGTTACGCGGTCTTCGGTAAAATTGTGAAAGGGATGGACGTGGCGGATAAGATTTCTCAGGTTCCTACTCATGACGTCGGCCCGTACCAGAATGTTCCGTCCAAACCGGTCGTGATCCTCTCCGCAAAAGTACTGCCGTAACCCTCTTTGACACGGGCGGCGCTCGCCCGTGTAATGCCCCCTCCCTGCGAAAGCGCGTTTTGCTGCTTATACTTGTGGCAAACGGACTATTCAGGGAGGCGTTAAGTGAAAAAACTCACCGACAAGCAAAAATCCCGTATTTGGGAGCAGCAGCGTAACGTCAATCTTCAGGCCAGTTGTCTCCTTGAAAAAGGTCATGGTCCTTCAGAACCCCATATTGAGACGCTGGAGCTCGGGCCTTCCGCGCCCGGTTTACCCCATCTTTGCCTTATTCACCGCCATCTGTATCGCAAAGAGCTGAAGCGGGCGGGCGAATACCGTACCGACGATATTTTTAAAGGTGACATTCCTTTCTGCCACTTCGAGTACATCGAGAAGATGGGCAATGAATTGATGGCGGACCTGGAAAGCGAAAAGTATCTGGTGGGTCTTCAGAAAGAAACCTTTGTGAACAGAGTTAGTCACTACTACTGTGAAATCAATATGCTGCATCCTTTTATGAGCGGCAATGGAATTGCCCAACGGGTCTTCTTTGAGCAGCTGGCCATTCATGCCGGGTATATGCTGGACTGGCGGGGTATCGATCCCGAGCAGTGGGTGGCGGCGAACCGAAGCGGCGCCACGGGCGATTTGACTGCGCTGAACGCTGTCTTTGCCAAAGTAGTGAGCGAAGCGCGGGAATCTGAGTAGAATAGGGCGGCATTTTTTTCGGGAGCCGCCATGATTCTGCTGATTGATAACTACGATTCCTTCACCTGGAACCTTTACCAGTATTTTTGTGAGCTGGGAGCAGAGGTGGTTGTCCGCCGTAACGATGACGTGACTCTGGCCGATATTGCGACGCTGGCTCCGCAGAAAATTGTGATTTCACCCGGCCCCTGCACGCCGTCGGAATCGGGCGTGTCTCTGGATGTTATCCGGCACTATGCTGGCAAGCTGCCCATTCTGGGCGTCTGCCTGGGCCATCAGGCCATTGCCCAGGTATTCGGCGCCACCATCGTGCGTGCCGCGAAAGTGATGCACGGAAAAACGTCGCCGGTCACGCATACCAGTACCGGGGTATTCACGGGGCTCAATAATCCCTTAACCGTGACGCGCTACCATTCGCTGGTGATTGACCCGCCGACGCTGCCAGACTGCTTTGAGGTGACCGCCTGGAGCGATACGCAGGAGATCATGGGGATTCGCCACCGCGAGTGGGATCTTGAGGGCGTGCAATTCCATCCGGAAAGTATCCTTAGCGAGCAAGGGCATGACCTGCTGGCTAATTTCTTCCATCGCTGAATATCTGTTGCCTTGCTGTGATTTTTTATGCATATTTTGTGATTATATTTTCACAATCAATGTGACATAAAATGGATGGGCATGACATGGCAACTGAACAACCAGCAATTACCCGCGCAACATTCGATGAAGTGATTCTGCCGATTTATGCACCGGCTGAGTTTATCCCGGTTAAGGGGAAAGGCAGCCGCGTCTGGGATCAGCAGGGAAAAGAGTATGTGGATTTCGCGGGCGGTATTGCGGTCACGGCGCTGGGTCATTGCCATCCTGCGCTGGTGGAGGCGCTGAAAACCCAGGGCGAAACCCTGTGGCACACCAGTAACGTATTCACCAACGAGCCGGCGCTGCGTCTGGGCCGCAAAATCATTGATGCCACGTTTGCCGAGCGTGTGCTGTTTATGAACTCCGGCACCGAAGCCAACGAAACCGCCTTTAAGCTGGCGCGCTATTACGCGACGACGCGTCACAGCCCGTACAAAACCAAAATCATCGCCTTCCACAACGCCTTCCACGGGCGCTCGTTCTTTACCGTCTCCGTCGGCGGCCAGCCGAAGTATTCCGACGGCTTTGGCCCAAAACCGGCCGACATCGTCCATGTGCCGTTTAACGATCTGCATGCGGTGAAAGCGGTGATGGACGACCACACCTGCGCGGTAGTCGTGGAGCCAATTCAGGGTGAAGGCGGCGTGACGGCGGCCACCCCAGAATTCCTGCAAGGGTTGCGCGCGCTGTGTGATGAGCATCAGGCGCTGCTGGTGTTTGATGAAGTGCAGTGCGGAATGGGACGTACCGGCGATCTGTTCGCTTATATGCACTACGGCGTGACGCCGGATATTTTGACCAGTGCCAAAGCGCTCGGCGGTGGTTTCCCGGTGAGTGCGGTGCTGACGACTCAGGAGATCGCCTCTGCGTTTCATGTCGGTTCGCACGGCTCAACCTATGGTGGTAACCCGCTGGCGAGCGCCGTGGCGGGTGCGGCATTCGATATCATCAATACCCCAGAAGTGCTGAACGGCGTGAATGCGAAGCGTGAGCTGTTCGTAAAACATCTGCAAAAGATCAATGACCAGTATGATGTGTTCAGCGAAATCCGTGGCATGGGTCTGCTGATGGGTGCCGAGCTCACGCCACAGTACAAAGGCCGCGCCCGCGATTTTCTGCATGCTGCCGCCCACGAAGGGGTAATGGTGCTGAATGCGGGGCCAGACGTGATGCGTTTCGCACCGTCGCTGGTGGTGGAAGATAAAGACATTGAAGACGGGTTAACCCGCTTTGCCGCGGCGGTCGCGAAGATCGTTAAAGGCTAATACTCGGTTCGTTTTAACCGGCGCGTTAACCAAATGCCATGATGAGGACGCTGACGCCATGCCACCGACGAAATGGTGTGCATGGTGTTCAGGTGGCCCAGCACGCGCTGCAAATGCTGCTCCAGGGTGCTCATCGGCCCGTGGGTCAGCGTTTCCGGCGCTTCCAGAATGTTCGAATCCCCCGACTCACCCGGCGCGTCATACTCCAGACGCTGCTGACACCTCTGCAGGGCGATTTCACACGACTGCAAATAACGCTGCGCCAGATCCGGCGTCAGCATCGTGTGCTCGCGCGCCAGGGTGGTCATGGCGTTAATATGCTCGACGATAAACTGGCTATGCGTGACCCAGAGCTTCATGTCTGCCAGATAGTGCGCGTTAAAGCCTGGCTCCTGCATCGCCTGGTTGAGCGAGTTAAACAGGGCGTTGTGCGCCTGATTAACTTTCATCCGCTGATACGCCAGCGGGGAGGGCTGCGGGTCGTCGCTCAGGATCAGACGAATGGCCTGCTGGTCAGCCTCCAGCGCGTCGTGGGCGTTCTGGCGCAGCAATCCGCTTTGCCACTGCGGCCACAGCCAGACCATGCCACCAAAGGCGATCAGGCAGCCAATCAGCGTATCGATCAGGCGGGCAACGATAAACTGTTCGCCGTTTAGCGTAAGCAGCTGAAGGGTATATACCGCCGTCACCGTAAAGCCCACCATCGCCCAGCCGTAGTTTTTGCGGATAATCAGGTAACTCACCAGCGTAATCACCAGCATCCCAGCCAGGGTATACCCCTCGGGAACGTGGAAGTGTAGCGTTACGCCCGCAATAATCAGCCCCGCCATCGTGCCGCCTGCCCGGTGCAGAATACGTACCCGCGTGGCGCCGTAGCCGTTCTGGGTGACAAACAGCACGGTCATTAAGATCCAGTACGGTTTCGGCAGATGCAGCGCCATGCCCATCAGACTGGCGATACTGAGCATAACGCTAATCCGCGCGGCATTGCGCAGGGCAGAAGACTTAAGAGAGAGATAGCTTCTGAGTGCTGGCAGGAGCGGCAGACGTTTTTGCTTATCCGCCATCAGGTCGCGGGGATACAGCGGGCGCTGGGTGCGCAGCACGCGGGCAATGCGGCTGAAGTGCCAGGCGGCAAACTGGCCGACCGGGTTATCCGGATGCTGACGAGCAATTTTCCCCAGCGCGCCGAGCTGTTTATCCATGTTAAAGCGCGTGGGGTAGCGGTGATAGAGAATGTCGTCCGCCAGCACCCGCAGGCGCGCGGAGACGGTCTGCGCATTCCAGCGGATCACCGCCTCGGCGTGGCTGCGCTCGACCAGCTTTTGCACCTCTTGTGGGTGATGAAGGCTCACGGAGATATGCTCCTGCAGATCCAGCCCCACCTGGAAAGTGCGCAGCAGGCGTTTATATTCGTGATTCTTGTTGGCGGCGAGCATATGCAGCTGCTGATAGCACTGGCTTATCAGATCCACTACCTTTTGCTGGCGCGTCAGCAGCGGCGGTAAGGATTTTTCCGGGTCGGTATGCTGGGTCAGCAAGGTGTATTTGGCTTCGCAGTAATCCGCAAGCTGGACATACAACAGGCTCAGAGATTCACGCAGCGGCTGTTCCCGCCACAGCCAGAACCAGAACCAGTTAAACAGCCCGTACCACAGCGTGCCGAGGGCGTAGATCAGCAGCGGCTCCCACACCGGCATATTCCCGGCGAGGCTCAGGGTGAAGATGGCGGCAATCAGTGAAGCAGGAAGCAGGCGGGCGTGCAGGGAACTGATTTCTGCGGTAACACCGAGGCTCATCGCCAGTACGGTCAGGATCAGCGGCAGCGGAATATCGCGCGCCAGTAAAAGCTGCACGGCGAGGCTACAGCCAGCAAACAGCGAACCGCCAACGATCAGGCGTTTGAAAAAGCGTTTATGCGGCGTATCCAGACCGGCGATGTTGCAGCAGGCGGGAACGAGAGAAAACAGCAGACCCTGCTGGAGATGTCCCAGAATCAGGCCCACGGCCACAGGAAGGCACAACACCAGCGTTTGTCGCAGTGCGTAATTAACTTCCGGGTGATAGATCAGCCTGCGCCACATGGGGAATAGAGACAAAAACGGCGTGACACCTTGCGATGGCACGCCGTTTGAGCGGAATTAACGCGTTCCGTAGACCACGATGGTTTTACCGTGGGCAGAGATCAGGTTCTGATCTTCCAGCATTTTCAGGATACGACCCACCGTTTCGCGGGAGCAACCGACGATCTGACCAATTTCCTGACGGGTAATTTTAATTTGCATGCCGTCCGGGTGGGTCATGGCGTCTGGCTGTTTCGCCAGGTTCAGCAGGGTCTGCGCGATACGACCGGTGACGTCCAGGAAGGCGAGGTTACCCACTTTCTCGGATGTGACCTGCAGACGACGCGCCATCTGGGAAGAAAGACGCATCAGGATGTCAGGGTTTACCTGAATCAACTGACGGAATTTCTTGTAAGAAATTTCAGCCACTTCACATGCTGTCTTTGCACGAACCCAGGCGCTACGTTCCTGGCCTTCTTCAAACAGGCCCAGTTCACCGATAAAATCGCCCTGGTTCAGATAAGAAAGGATCATCTCTTTCCCTTCCTCATCTTTGATCAGCACTGCCACCGAGCCTTTGACGATGTAATACAACGTTTCCGCTTTTTCACCCTGGTGAATCAGCGTGCTCTTCGATGGGTACTTATGAATGTGGCAATGAGACAAGAACCATTCGAGAGTCGGGTCTGTTTGCGGTTTGCCAAGCACCATGCGCTGTTATCCTCTGTTATAAGCTGTCACCAGAGTCATCAGATGCATCCGGACTCTGGGGTTGCAATCGAATTCTTACCCATACCCTGGGAAGTCGGCTGTCGTAACGTTTCGCAGCCAGTAAAGTTTGATGTCCTCTGCATACATGTGTAACGTCAATGTATTACTGTAGCATCCTGAGTGTTTTAGCATAGCTTTCGCCGCGTGTCTCCTGGTGTCTCGCTTCAGCATGATGCAGGTCGCCTTCCGTTGCGAGAAATGTAACGCACGCGTAATCTGTCACCGAAAATGCAACGTTGGAGTTAAAGAATATGCAAGCGCGCGTGAAATGGGTTGAAGGTTTAACGTTCCTGGGCGAATCCGCGTCAGGGCACCAGATTTTGATGGACGGTAACTCCGGCGATAAAGCCCCCAGCCCAATGGAAATGGTGCTGATGGCGGCGGGTGGATGCAGCGCGATTGACGTGGTGTCGATTCTGCAAAAAGGTCGTCATGACGTGACGGATTGCGAGGTTAAACTCACCTCAGAACGTCGCGAAGAGGCGCCACGCCTGTTCACCCACATTAATCTGCACTTTGTGGTCACCGGTAAAGCGCTTAAAGACGCGGCGGTTTCGCGTGCTGTGGATCTGTCTGCGGAAAAATACTGCTCTGTGGCGTTAATGCTGGAGAAAGCGGTAAAAATCACGCATTCGTATGAAGTGATCGAGGCTTAATCTTTTGGCGGGTGGCGCTTCGCTGACCCGCCCTACAAAAGCATGAACCCAGGCCCGGTAAGCGCAGCGCCACCGGGCAGAACAACTCACGCAATCTGCTTCCCTTCCATCAACCGCTCCACCAGCGGCGTCATGATGAGCTCCATCGCCAGCCCCATTTTTCCGCCTGGTACCACTAACGTATTCATGTGCGAAATAAACGAGCCCTGCAGCATCGCCAGCAGCCAGGGGTAATCAATGCCTTCGAGATTGCGGAAGTGGATCACCACAAAGCTCTCGTCCAGCGACGGGATGGTTTTCGCCGCGAACGGGTTAGAGGTGTCCACCGTCGGCACGCGCTGGAAGTTAATGTGCGTGCGGGAGAACTGTGGCGTGAGGTAGTTGATGTAGTCTTCCATGGAGCGCACCACCGAATCCATCACCGCTTCGCGCGAATGGCCGCGCTCGCTCATGTCGCGCGTCAGCTTCTGGATCCACTCCAGGTTTACGATAGGCACCACGCCGACCAGCAGATCCACATGACGCGCCACGTCATGCTGTGGGGTGACTACGCCGCCGTGTAATCCCTCATAAAACAGCACATCGGTGGGTTCCGGCAGCGGCTGCCAGGGGGTAAAGGTGCCCGGCACCTGATTCCACGGCACAGCTTCATCATAGGTATGCAGATACTTACGCGATTGCCCTTTGCCGCTCTGACCGTACTCCAGGAAGGTTTGCTCAAGAAGGCCAAAGTCATTGGCTTCGGGACCGAAATAGCTGATGTGTTTACCCAGATCGCGCGCCTTACGGATCGCCATGTCCATTTCAGGTCGCGTATAGCGGTGAAAACTGTCGCCTTCGACCTCCGCCGCCCGGAGATTCAGTTGGGCGAAAATCTTACGAAACGCGAGGCTGGTGGTGGTCGTTCCCGCACCACTCGACCCTGTAACGGCAATAATGGGATGTCTGGCAGACATAGCAACTCCCTGACTGAAAAGGTTGGAAGGTCAGCCGTGAAACGCGTTGCGGGGCATGATATTGACCGTCTCATGCAGTTCTGACCACACCAGCACCACGTCGCCGCTTTTCAGCTGGCGTTTTACATCGTTGACCTTCTGCTCGAGTGAGCGTTCATGTTCACCATAATCGGTGCCTTCACGTAATACAAAGCTTTCAATCAAATTATCGAGCGTTTCGGGAGACAGATCCTGCCAGGGGATGATCATTTTGCACCGTCCAGATAAGGAGTAAGCCAGTCAGGAATACGCGCCTCCAGCCACATTTTCGGGCGGCGCAGCGTCCCGCCGATAAACCCAACGTGGCCGCCATGTTCAGTCAACTGATAGTGAACATTGTCGGGAAGGAATTCCTGCGCGGGAATAGAGTGATGATCCATAAACGGGTCATCTTTGGCGTGAATAATCAGCGTCGGCTGGGTGATTTTGCTGAGCAACGGCATGGCGCTGCACTGACGGTAATAGTCGATCGCATCGGCGAAGCCGTGAATTTTTGCGGTGATCAGATCGTCGAATTCACGAATGCGGCGCACCTTTTTCAGCTGGCGCAGGCTGACCGGCAGGGTATCCGGGTAAGCCTTCAGCTTACGTGCGGCGTTGGCTTTCAGCAGGTTGAGCAGATAGCGCTGATAGACGCGGGAAAACCCTTTATCCATATGGTAGCTGCACTGCTCCAGCATAAACGGCGCGGAGACAATCACTGCGGCATTGAGCGGTACGCTGTCGCCCTCTTTGGCCAGCAGGCAGGCGAGCATATTTCCGCCCAGCGAATACCCCACGGCCGCCGTTGGCACGATGCCATAGTTTTCCCGCAGCCAGTGTAAAAACCAGGTTCCGTCTTCGGTTTCACCCGAGTGATAGATGCGTTTCTGACGATTTGGCTCGCCGCTGCAGCCACGAAAATGCATCACTACCCCGAGCCAGCCGCGCGCTTTTGCTGCCTCAATCAATCCATGCGCATAAGGGCTGTGCAGACTCCCTTCCAGACCATGAAAAACCACCAGACGCGGCTTATGACGTGCCTGCTCGGGGTCTTCGCTCCAGGCGAGATCCAGAAAATCACCGTCTGGCAGGTCAAGCCGCTGCCAGTGCGGCGTGAACTGAACCTTACGGCGGATCAGCCGTGGCAGCATGGTCTGCAAATGGCAGTTGGACACACCGCGCATGGGCACGAACTCGGTGCTGTCTTCGGCTGCAATGTCGAAGTCTGTTGGAATGATTTGGGTCATAAGCGCGATGCTGATTCTTGTCGGAAATTAACGATACTTTCCGAATTGTACCCCGTTTAGCCTGGTTTTCCGAAACATGAACTGATCCCGATCACAAATCTTTACCGTGATTATTACTCTCAGGCTAATGATTCCGCTCTACGCTTAATTGATGCCTTTCCCACCAGAGCGCACACTTTACTCAACGTTAAGCAAATCAAAATGATTAGCTGAATCAGGAGGTTAATAATGTTATCTGGGCAAACACCCACCCGGCAATGGAACACGCGACGCAGCGAAAAAGCGCGTCGTCTGGCGTCCGTACCGGTGCAGGGCAAGGTACTGCCAACCGGCGACCTTGTCGCCATGCTGGAAAAACTGATCGCCCCTGGCGATAAGGTCGTTCTGGAAGGTAACAACCAGAAGCAGGCCGATTTCCTTTCACGCTCGCTGGCTGAAGTGAACCCGCAAATTGTCCACGATCTGCATATGATCATGCCGAGCGTCGGCCGTAGCGAGCATCTGGATATCTTTGAGAAAGGCATCGCCCGCAAGCTGGACTTCTCCTTCTCCGGGACGCAGAGCCTGCGAATCTCCCAGCTGCTGGAAGATGGTCAGCTCGAAATCGGCGCTATCCATACCTATATCGAGCTCTATTCACGCCTCTACGTCGACCTCTCGCCCAACGTGGCGCTGATTGCGGGGTTTAAAGCAGACCGCAAAGGCAACCTCTACACCGGGGCGAGCACCGAAGATACTCCGGCACTGGTGGAAGCCGCGGCCTTCCACGACGGGATTGTGATTGCGCAGGTGAATGAACTGGTGGACGACGAATGCGACCTGCCGCGCGTCGATATTCCGGGCTCCTGGATTGACTATGTTGTCGTTGCCGACAAGCCATTCTTTATCGAACCGCTGTTTACCCGTGATCCGCGACTGATCAAACAGGAACACATCCTGATGGCGATGATGGCGATTAAGGGCATCTACGCGGAACATCAGGTGCAGTCTCTCAACCACGGGATCGGTTTTAACACCGCAGCGATTGAGCTGCTGCTGCCGACCTACGGCGAACAGCTCGGCCTGAAGGGCAAAATCTGTAAGCACTGGACCCTGAACCCGCACCCAACGCTGATCCCGGCAATTGAAAGCGGCTGGGTGGAAAGCGTGCACTGCTTCGGCGGCGAACTGGGGATGGAAGAGTATATCCGAGCCCGTCCGGACATCTTCTTTACCGGTGCCGACGGCTCCATGCGTTCCAACCGTGCGTTCTGTCAGCTGGCCGGTCAGTATGCGGTCGATATGTTTATCGGCTCAACCCTGCAGGTTGATGGTTACGCCAACTCCTCAACGGTGACACGCGGTCGTCTTTCCGGCTTCGGCGGTGCGCCAAACATGGGGCACGACCCACATGGTCGTCGCCACGCTACACCGGCCTGGCTGAACATGATCACCGAACCTGACCCGATGCAGCGCGGTAAAAAACTGGTCGTGCAGATGGTGGAAACCTTCCAGGCGGGCGTAAAGCCGACCTTTGTGGAAAAACTTGATGCTGTTGACGTGGCAAAAGCGTCCGGGATGCCTCTGGCGCCGGTCATGATATACGGCGACGACGTGACGCACGTGCTGACGGAAGAGGGGATTGCTTACCTCTATCGCGCCAAAGATCTTGAGGAGCGTCGTGCCATGGTCGCCGCTGTGGCGGGGATCACCGATATCGGCCTGGGCGTGGATGCTAAACGCGTGGCGGAACTGCGCCAGAGCGGCAAGGTTGTTTATCCGGAAGATATGGGTATTCGCCGCACCGACGCCACCCGCTCTCTGCTGGCGGCGGGCAGCGTGTCAGACCTCGTTGAATGGTCCGGCGGTCTGTACAACCCACCTGCGAAATTCCGGAGCTGGTAATGAAACTTCTGCCCCAGATTCAGGTTGAAGGCGGTGCCGAATGGCTGGCGCGAACCGCCACGCAGTGTCTGATTGACGAAGCACGATTAAGCCCGAAACCCGGTCTGGTGGACAGTCGGGGGAACGGTGCGCACCACGATTTATCCCTTGCGCTGATGGAGCGCTCCGCGCGCAGCCTGACCCCGACGTTTCAGGCGCTGGCACAGCAAAGCTGGCTGCGTCCGGCAGATATTGCGCTTCGGCAAACCGTTGGCCGTCTTGGTCGCGAAGGCGAGCAGCAGATGATGGCTGCAACGTGTGGCGTAAACACCCATCGCGGCGCGATTTGGGCGCTGGGGTTGCTGGTCAGCGCGGTGGCGATGCTGGGCGGGGAAGCCAGGGCGCACGACGTCGCCCGCACCGCCGCGCAGCTGGCGAAACTCCCTGACGAGGCGGCGCCGAAAGTGTTCAGTAAAGGCCTTCGCGCCACGCACCGCTACCGCGTACCGGGTGCACGCGAAGAGGCTCAGCAGGCGTTCCCGCACATTATGCAGCGCGCGTTGCCGCAGCTTCGCCTGAGCCGCCTCAACGGCAGCAGCGAAACGCACGCCAGGCTTGACGCGCTGATGGCGATCATGACGTCGCTTACCGACACCTGCGTGCTGTCGCGCGCCGGGCTGGAGGGGCTGGACGCCATGCAGGACGGTGCCCGTGCGGTACTGAACGCCGGAGGTTGTGCAACGGCTGCAGGCCAGCAGGCGCTGGCGAAATTAGACCGTCAGATGCTGGCGCTAAACGCCTCCCCAGGCGGCGCTGCTGACCTGCTTGCTGCCACGCTGTTTCTCGATCGCGTCGAAACGCCTTATTCAAAGCATTAAGAGGATGTTATGGAAAAAATCACATTGACCGTGCCAGCCAGCCGCGCGTTAAGCGGCAGGGCCCTGGCAGGGGTAGTCGGTTCCGGGGATATGGAGGTGCTCTTCACCGCCGAACCGGGCCAGACGTTAACCATTGATATCACCACCTCCGTCGACAACAGCCGGGGTCGCTGGGAGGCACTGTTCAACCGCCTGCAAACGGTCAGTAGCCTGCCAGCAGGAAAACTGACCATTCATGATTTCGGCGCGACGCCGGGCGTGGCTCGCATTCGTATCGAACAGGTTTTTGAGGGGGTGAGCCATGCGTGATGACAGCAGCTTTATCGAATTGAAAGCACGCCAGCGTGCGCAGGCCCTGCTCGATGAGGGTAGCTATCGCGAACTGCTGGATCCGTTTGAAGGCATTATCTCTCCGTGGCTTGGGCCACAGGGCATTGTTCCGCAGGCGGACGACGGCATGGTGGTGGCGAAAGGCACGATCAACGGTCAGCCAGCCGTTGTGGTCGCCATTGAAGGTGCGTTCCAGGGCGGCAGCATGGGTGAAGTGTCCGGTGCCAAAATGGCGGCGGCGCTGGAGCTGGCGGCAGAAGATAACCGCAACGGCATTCCGACTCAGGCTGTGCTGTGCCTCGAAACCGGCGGCGTTCGTCTGCAGGAGGCGAACCTGGGTCTGGCCGCCATTGCCGATATCCACGCGGCGATTGTTGACCTGCGTCGTTACACGCCCGTTATCGGGATTGTCGCAGGGACCGTGGGCTGCTTCGGTGGGATGTCCATCGCGGCGGCGCTGTGCAGCTACCTGATTGTGACCCGCGAAGCGCGTCTCGGACTGAACGGTCCGCAGGTCATCGAGCAGGAAGCGGGGATTGAAGAGTACGACTCCCGAGACCGTCCGTTTATCTGGAGCATGACCGGTGGCGAAGTGCGCTATCAAAGCGGGCTGGTTGACGCGCTGGTCGGTGACGGTATCAACGCGGTGAAAGCGGCGATGAACGACGCGATTGCCAGGGGCGTACCCGCGAAACACCGCACCGATAACTACGACGATTACCTGAACCGTCTGACGAATTTCGACACCCGCAAACAGGCCGATGCCGAACAAATTAACGCGCTTTTTGCCCGGGAGGTGAAATGATGACTAACGCAATAAGCCGTGGCGAACTCTGGATGACTCTGCTCGCGCCGAATGCAAAACGTGTGGAAGGGCTTTGCCCGTCCGTGCAGGCGGCAGACGGCGAACTGAACGGTGACGCGGTGCGTTTTGTTGCCGTGGTGCCGGATGCCCACAACCATTTCCCGCGCGCGGCGAAAGGGGAAGTTGGTCTGCTGGAGGGCTGGACGCTGGCGAAAGTGGTGAGCGAAACCGTGGCTGAGGATGCCAGTAAGTCCGTGAAGCGTCCGATTGTGGCGGTAATTGACGTCCCAAGCCAGGCCTATGGCCGTCGCGAAGAGGCGTTTGGTATCCACCAGGCGCTGGCGGGGGCTGCCGCCGCGTATGCGAATGCGCGTCTGGCCGGTCATCCGGTGATTGGGCTTATCGTCGGTAAAGCGATGTCCGGCGCATTTCTGGCGCATGGCTACCAGGCTAATCGCCTGATTGCTTTCAACGATAAAGGGGTGCTGATCCACGCGATGGGTAAAGAGTCTGCGGCGCGCATTACGTTGCGAACCGTCGACGCGCTGGAAAAACTGGCGGCCACCATTCCGCCGATGGCCTATGACATCAGCAACTACGCCACCCTAGGGCTGCTTTCAAACCTGCTGGACATCAGCAACCCGGATGCCCCCTCCGATAACGATCTGGCGCAGGTGAAAACCACCCTGCAACAGGCCATCAGTGACGCTCGTCAGGACACCACGTTGAACAATCGTCTGGGTGCTGACAACCGCCGCAGCTCTGCCCTCGTACGCGAACGCATGCGGGCAAGCTGGTAAGTAAAAAGAGACCTGCCAGATGCACGACCCCGCGGACGTAACCGTTACGTCCGCGCGGGAACCTGCATCCTGAAAATAATAATCATCGCGCCAGTGCTTAAACTTTTTTACTACAGGTGAATTATGACTTACGTAATTGTTCATGCTCTTGCACCGATTTTCGTCATCATGCTGCTGGGATTCTGGGCCGGTAAGGCAAAGATGGTCGATAACAAAAACGTTTCCCTGCTTAATATTTTCGTGATGGATTTTGCACTGCCTGCCGCGCTGTTCAGCGCCACCGTGCAAACGCCGTGGACCGGCATTGTGGCCCAGTCGCCGCTGATTCTGGTACTGACCCTGGCGATGTGGATAACCTATGCGGCCATCTACTTCCTCGCCACCGGCGTCTTTAAAAAATCGCCTCAGGATGCCGCTGTGCTGACGCTGACCGTCGCCCTGCCAAACTATGCGGCGCTCGGCCTGCCTATTCTGGGCAGCGTGCTGGGTGAAGGTTCATCGACATCACTGTCAGTTGCGGTCTCCATCGCCTGCGGTTCGGTGCTGATGACCCCGTTCTGCCTGCTCATTCTGGAACGTGAAAAAGCGCGCACCGAAGGGAATAACTCTGGCTCAACGCTCTCCATGCTGCCGGTGCTGATGTGGCGTTCGATTAAAAAACCGATCGTGATGGGCCCGCTGCTGGGTGTCATTTTGTCCGCCATCGGTATCAAAATGCCGGAACTGGTGCTGGCGGCGATTAAACCGCTGGGGCTGTCCGCGACCGCTGCAGCGCTGTTCCTGACCGGGGTGATCCTCTCTGCCCGTAAGCTGCAGATCAACACCATGGTGATCACGTCAACTATCGCCAAGCTGCTGATTCAGCCTGCGATTGCCTGGGGTATCGTTTTACTCTTTGGTCTGCACGGTTCCGTGGCGATCACCGCTATCCTGATGATTGCGCTTTCTGCGGGCTTCTTCGGTGTGGTGTTCGGTAACCGCTTTGGCGTGCAGTCTCCGGATGCGGAAGCCGTACTGCTGTTAAGCTCCGTACTGTGTATCCTGTCGCTGCCGCTGTTTATCTCGCTGACTTCAGGAATGTAATCATGACCACAACATTACGCCCCCATGACCTCATCTGGCTTACCGCGCGAGACGCGCTGGAAGGCATCACCGACGACTGGGTGGAGGCGGCCTGGCATACCGGTTTGCCGGTCGTAGTGCGGCGTGATGTTGATAACGCTGGCCGTATTCCCGTTGGCGTGCGCGGCCTGCGCCGCGACCAGCGGGCGGCCGGATGGGTGAAACCAGAACACGTAACGCGTGTGGTGTCACCCGAATCACTGAGCGTAACGGCGGATCTGCTGCGCTCGCCCTTTGTGACGCAGCCACCGGTACAGGTGGCGCTACAACTTTCTCAGCAGCTGTGGCCATGGTCGTGGGGCATTACCGGCAGCACTGGCTATGCACTGGCGACCGGTATTCCGGTTATCCACGCCGACAGCGATCTCGACCTGTTGATCCGCGCCCCTCAGCCGATTTCCCCTGATGCGTTTACCGCATGGCAGTCGCAGCTCGGCCATGCATTGTGCCGGGCGGATACGCAGGTCGATACACCCGAAGGGGGATTCGCGCTGGCGGAGTGGCTGCGCGACGGCAAAACGCTGCTGAAAACCCGCCGCGGACCGCGTCTGGTAACGGATCCGTGGCGCAGGGAGGAGTAATGAAAATACTGTTTACCTTTCCGGGGCAGGGCACGCAGCATGAAGGTATGCTGCATAACCTGCCGGGAACGGCGCTGGCTCAGGCGCGTAAGGTACTGGGAAGCGAAGTCGATACGCTGGACAGTGCAGCCTCGTTACGCCACACCCGCGCGGTTCAACTTTGTCTGTTGATTTCAGGCGTGGCCTGGGCACGCGAGCTTGAACGGCGCGGTGTGACGCCGGACATTGTGAGCGGTTTGTCGATTGGCGCGTACCCGGCAGCAGTGATGGCTGGTGCACTGGAATTTACCGACGCCCTTAAGCTGGTTGCATTGCGCGGCGATCTGATGGAGCAGGCATATCCGCACGGCTATGGCCTGACGGCGATTATGGGGTTGACCCTGTCGCAGGTGGAACAGCTTATCGAAGGCACGGGCACGTATATCGCGAACCTGAACGCCGAAACGCAGATTGTAATTGCCGGCTCCGATGAAGGGATGGCGCAGGTAGCCGAGCGGGCGCTGGCGAAAGGGGCGAGCAAGGCCAAACGGCTGGCGGTCAGCGTGCCGTCGCACTGCGCACTGCTGGCGGACCCGGCGCAGAAGCTGGCGGCAGCGTTTGAATCGGTCACGCTTTCACGCCCACGCTGCGCGTATCTGAGCGGCAGTACCGGACGCGTGCTCTGGCAGCCGGAAAAAATTACCGACGATCTGGCGATGAACATGGCGCGTACCGTGCGCTGGCAGGAGGCGGTGATATCCGCGAATGAACGCGATGCGCGGCTGGCTATTGAGATGCCGCCCGGCGGCGTGCTGACCTGCTTAACGCGACAGGCGGCGTGGGAAGGGGAATCCATTTCGCTGGAACGCAGCGGGGTGGATGTGGCGGTGCATCTGGCGGGTCGGCTTCAGCGGTGAGTTTTGCCCGGCGGCGCTTTCGAAAAACGTAAGGTAAGTTTGGCACTTATAGCTCAGGGTAGAAATCTCCCTGAGCATGCGTCAGCGACGCTGATGACGAGTGTTAGGGTAAACACCTTTTTTTATTAAATCGATTGCCTGCTCAAGTTGCTGGTAAAGCCTATGGCTCAAATCTTCCAGTTCGTCATTTTCTTTACGGAGCGGTTGCCCATTTTTGTGAAGAACAATATCGTTAAATGATCCCATTCCACCGTAAACTTTTTTTAATGCGAATATTGAAGCTTCACAGTCGACGTCAAGTTCACTACCAAGTGTCTCAAAGGTTTTGGCCCATGCATTCTCATTGTTTGAGCGCAGTATGCTAATAATATTGGTTAACGTTTTCTTTATTTCATTTATCATTTCAGCCCCCACTACTCAGTATATTCACATCAGGTATTTTCCACGTTTTCACGCACAACTACTGGTCGTTTTTCGTGGATCCTGCCAGTTTGAGATTTGACGCATATTAATTCACCGTATCAATTAGTGCGGATAACAATCCGTGAAATTGGTTATGTGATTCTATTACATAATCCGTTGAGACTTTATCACGGATCTGAAAGCAATCATCAGCGAAACTGTAGACAATAACGGATATACCATCCTCACCAATGAGCACCTTATCAGTGAGATTCTGATCAAGATAGATTTCATCGGTGCGTGTATCAACGTTGCGGATGTAGATATTTGACCATAATGGCACACCATTTTCTGCCTGAACTATGTTATATAAAGTCAGTCCGTTATACTCCAGACCATCCATAATGTTGAACATATTCAGGTAGTCAGGTCGGGTAACCATCAGGCGCTGTATATCCTCGTAAACCGTTCTTTTCTGACTACCCCATTCGGCGGGTGGAGCATTGCGCATGAGATCTGCCATCACGGCAGGATGGACAGGATTGGCTATCGGGTAGTTATCAGCAGTCATTAGGGTCTTGAATATGCCTAACAATTCATCGGTATCCTTCATTTCTTCTCCTTAATGCCAGCGGGATAAATTACATCTTTTGGAGCAGGCCATAACACTTTTGCGCTTTCATTATAGGGAAGAACTTTAGTTATTGTGCCCTGGGCCTTTGAAAGCGTGTAATTATAGGGCGAACTTTGTATCAGCGTTAGGTTTTCAAAGGTATTTGTTCCTCCGTCATCAAGATTGTTTTTATTTTCCCATATAGCCCTTTAATCTTTTTACTGTTTGTCTGAACCTTAAATGTTGCAGTTGTCAATACTACCCGCCGCCAAATGATATTCAACATCCCAATTCCTGTTGAGTGTAAACATCCTACTCCTGGTTTAATCCATGTTATTTTGTGGGTATTCAGAGATAACGGATGATAAGTCAAACGTGGCGTTCAGTTTCTGTTGAGCACTTCCCCAATTGTTCCTGCCTCTCAGTTCGGTTGGATATAATCTGCCACCTGGCTGGGTAACAGTGAAGGCATCGCAATAGTTCGCCCATCATCATCAACAAATTCAACCATATAAGCCAGATGGGGTTTTTCATGTACTAATACTATGGCACCCAGCATGCCTTTAGTTAACCCTTCCTCCGGCAAATCTTCCGCTAACACTACCACTTCAAATTCTTCTCTTCTCATAATCTGTATCTCACTTAACAAAAATCGTCGTCATGCGTGGAACGACGGCATCAGGTTCATAAATCCAACCGCTGCGCACTATCACCGTCTCACCGTTAATGCCTAATATCGGCATGTCTACAGCCATTCGCTGCCCGTACTGGTTCGCTTCCAAAACTTTAGCTGGGGTGGTTAATATGCTCTCGCGGATTCTACTGGCTAACACATCTGAATTTGTCGGGTTATAACCCAGCGCCGACTGAAATACTCTCGCCTTATGCCCCCCAATTGGATGGGTAACATCTAAAGAGTAAGTTGACAGTTTTCTGTAATCTACAACGGCGTGTTCGGCATTGATTAATGATCCTGATTCAGTTGTGAATCCATTGGCATATGGCGATGCAAACGACGGTATTTTGCTGTAGTTTGATAATCCACTTATTGTTCCTAACCGACCCAGGCCAAAGCCAGCGGCAACAGAAGCGCCGGCCATGATAATACCTTTGTTTTCCATCACTTGATCGTAACCTGCTGGTGCATCTCCACCAAGTTGTTCCGCTGTTTGCCTAAAGCCTTCAATGTTGCCGTTGTAGATTCCACCTGCCGCTAGTAATCGTCCGGCTGCTTTGCTGTTGATGGTTTTGGTGGCCTGTGCGTGCTGTACGGGAGCATCGGAATTATACTGTTTAATGGTCGGAGCAGGTTTTCGTCCCAGGTGTGCGTTCAGGCAATGTTCGTAAATATTCCGTACTTCCCGCTGGAAACTGTCGCTATAGCTGTCCATGAAACAGTCATAAACCAGATTACCGTCGTCATCGAAGAAGAAGGGGTTGCGGAAACGGTCCCACTTCTCTGCGGTGTTTACGCCAACCATCCAACCCTGCTCAAGATTCCATTTTACTTCATCATAAAGGCCGTCGTATTCCGTGTGGTGCTTGCGGTTGTATGGTTGCGCCGCGAAGCGGTGGTATACGCCGTCACGACGTTTGGGGATGGTGAAATGTTGAAAACGGGTTCGAGGGGCATATTTTAGATAGTCCAGTTCGTAAAATACGCTCGCCATTTCCAGTGCATCGCGTGGCGTGAGGATGAACTGAATATCAGCCGGTGCTAAATCACAGCCAGCATCCCACTTCATGTAGAGTGTGAACATCCTGTTCCTGCTTTAAGCCATATTGTTTTTGTGGATATTCAGAGATAACGGATGATAAGTCAAACGTGGCGTTCAGTTTTAGTGAACCCTGGAACAGGGGGAATGCACCCCGCTTACGGGGCCGAGGTATCTGCCGTGAGGCTGCGCGCATACATCCGCCCTTCGGCGGCCAGTGCGCGCAGGCTCGGATCCTGCTCGCGGTTGCGGGCAAAGACAATCGCAATCAGCTGCTGCATCTGGTACGGTTCCGCCAACTTCAATAGCTGCACCGAATTTTCATACACCTTCTTCATCCTGCCCGGCATCAGCGTAAAGCCGACGCCCGCCTGCACCAGGCTCAGCATCGAGAAAATGTCATTCACGCGCGTGACGATTTCCGGCTCGAATCCGGCGATGTGGAACGCTTCCTGGAACCCGGCGTAGGTGGCGAACCCTTCTGCCAGCGCGACGAATTTCTGATCTTTATAATCACGCAGGTCGGCCAGCTCGCCGGTGTTGAGGGACGCAGACGCGGGCGCGGCAAGGAAAATGTCGTCGTGAAACAGGGGCAGTACTTCGAGGCTGTTACGGTCGATATCGCTTTCGGAGATGGAGATCAATATGGCGTCCAGCGACCCTTCGTCCAGCATGTGTAGCAACGTGTCGTTAGAGCCCATCGTCAGATCCATCTCCAGATCCGGACGGCGTAATTTCATGCCCATAATCAGGCGCGGTACGGTTTCCAGGGTGAGCGAGTAGAGCGTACCGACGCGCAACCGACCCTGGCCGATACCGGCGATTTTGCGCGAATCTTCCAGCCCGCGCTCCATCACCTGCATGACTTCCTGGCAATATTCCAGCAGCGTCCAGGCGGAAGGCAGCGCAATCAGATTGCGCCCCTTGTGGGTAAAAAGCGGGCAGCGCACGTTCTCTTCCAGCGTGTGCAGCGCGCGGTGCACGCTGACACCGCTCAGCCCGAGCGTTTCGGCGGTACGGGCGATATTCCCTTTCTCCATGAAGGTCATGAAGATGCTGAGTTTGCGGAATGTAATCTCGCTCGTGGTATCGAAACGCATAACCCTCCCGGTGTGTTAGTCGGCCTGCAGCATCGCTTCCAGCTGTTCCTGCGCGTCCAGCCACGCCATTTCGCACGCTTCGAGGCTCGATTTGGTCTTTGCCTGCGTTTGCAGGCAATCCGTCAGCTCCGCTTTACGGCTTTGATCGTACAGGCCGCTGTCGCCCAGCTTCTCTTCAACGGTGGCAAGCGTGGCGTTGAGCTTCTCCATCTCTTTTTCCAGACGGGCAATCTCTTTACGCAGCGGCTGAGTCTGGGTGCGCAGCTCCGCTTCGCGGCGCTTCTGGTCTTTACGCGCCTGCGCGCTGTTGGCATTGTCTTTCGCCGACTCGTCCGGCTGGTTTTCCTGCTTCTGCACGTCCGTCAGCCACTGCTGGTAGTCTTCCAGATCGCCGTCGAACGGTTCAACTTTGCCATCATGCACCAGGTAGAGATCGTCTGTGGTGGAGCGGATCAGGTGACGATCGTGCGAGACCACCACCAGCGCGCCTTCGAACTCAATCAGCGCTTCGGTCAGCGCCTGACGCATGTCGAGATCCAGGTGGTTGGTCGGTTCATCGAGCAGCAGCAGGTTCGGGCGCTGCCAGACGATCAGCGCCAGTACCAGGCGGGCTTTTTCACCGCCGGAGAAACGCTCGGTGTTTTCGGTGACTTTATCGCCCTGGAAGCCGAAGCCGCCGAGGTAATCGCGCAGCTTCTGCTCCATCTCCTGCGGTGCCAGACGCGCAAGGTGCTGGATAGGCGATTCATCCGCGCGTAAAAATTCCAGCTGATGCTGAGCGAAATAGCCAAGCTTAATGCCTTTCGCCAGGCCGATTTCGCCGCTGACCGGGTTAAGTTCGCCCGCCAGGAGTTTGATTAGCGTTGATTTACCGGCGCCGTTACGCCCCAGCAGACCGATACGTGAACCCGGCACCAGGTTGAGCTTGATGGAGTCGAGAATAATGCGATCGCCATAGCCCGCGCTCACTTTTTCCATTTTCAGCAGTGGATTCGGCAGGCTTTCCGGTTCGCGGAAATTGAAGTGGAACGGGTTATCGACGTGCGCCGGGGCAATCATCTCCATGCGTTCCAGCATCTTGATGCGGCTCTGGGCCTGCTTGGCTTTAGAGGCTTTGGCCTTAAAGCGATCCACAAAGCTTTGCAGGTGCGCCACGCGCTGCTGCTGGCTTTCGTACATCGCCTGCTGCTGGGCCAGGCGCGTCGCGCGCTGGCGCTCGAAAGAGCTGTAGTTGCCGGTATATTCGAACATCGTTTGCTGTTCGATATGAATGATTTTATCCACCACCGGATCGAGGAAGTCGCGGTCGTGGGAGATCAGAATCAGAGTGCCCTGATAGCTCTTAAGCCACTTCTCCAGCCAAATAACCGCATCGAGATCGAGGTGGTTAGTCGGTTCATCGAGTAGCAAAAGATCAGAACGGCAGATCAGCGCCTGCGCCAGGTTGAGGCGCATACGCCAGCCACCGGAGAAGTCGCTGACCGGGCGTTCCAGCTGTTCATTGCTGAAGCCCAGGCCGTGCAGCAGGCTGGAGGCGCGGGAGCGAATGGTCCACGCGTCGATGGCGTCCAGCTTGCCATGAACGGTGGCGATGGCGTGACCGTCGTTGCGCTCGTTGGCGGCGTGGAGTTCCGCTTCGAGTTTGCGGTATTCTCGGTCGCCGTCGATAACATAGTCGAGGGCCGGTTCGCTCAGGGCAGGCGTTTCCTGGTTCACCCAGGCGAGCTGCCAGTTTCCCGGATAAGTAAAGCTTCCGCCATCCGCGCTAATCTCGTTTTTCAGCAGCGCCAGCAGCGTGGATTTGCCACAGCCGTTTTTGCCGACCAGACCCACTTTTTGGCCCGGGTTGATGGTAGCAGTGGCGTTATCGAGCAGAACGCGCACGCCGCGACGAATTTGTAACGAGGAGAAAACAATCATAGAAGCGCCGTATGTTCCGACTATGTTAATTTGTCATTATGATAATGTAAGGTGTGGGCCATTTTCCGCACCGGGCCGCCATGGTAGCCCAAAACAACAACGATACACAAAAACAGAAACACGACCGGGAGGGGAATGATGTCTCAGACAGCGAAAGTGCTGCTGCTGTATGCCCATCCGGAATCTCAGGACTCGGTGGCGAACCGGGTGCTGCTTAAGCCGGCTACACAGCTCAGTAACGTTACGGTGCACGATCTCTACGCGCACTATCCTGATTTCTTTATTGATATTCCGTACGAGCAGGAACTGCTGCGTCAGCATGACGTGATTGTGTTCCAGCACCCGCTTTATACCTATAGCTGTCCGGCACTGCTGAAAGAGTGGCTGGACCGCGTGCTGAGCCGCGGCTTCTCCAGTGGGGTGGGGGGAAACCAGCTGGCGGGAAAGTACTGGCGTAGCGTGATCACCACCGGTGAACCCGAAAGTGCTTACCGTCACGACGGGCTGAACCGTTATCCGATGAGCGATATCCTGCGGCCATTCGAGCTGACGGCGGCGATGTGCCGTATGCACTGGATGAGCCCGATCATTGTCTACTGGGCACGGCGTCAGGATCCGAAAGAACTGGCCAGCCACGCCAGAGCTTATGGCGAGTGGCTGGCATCGCCGATTCCGGCAGGAGGTCGTTAATGGAAGGATCGAATTTGCTCCTCGCCGGGGTACTGTTTTTATTTGCGGCCGTCGTCGCGGTTCCGCTTGCCGCCCGTCTCGGCATCGGTGCGGTACTGGGATATTTGCTCGCGGGGATCGCCATTGGTCCCTGGGGACTGGGATTCATCAGCGATGTGGATGAAATTCTCCATTTCTCCGAGCTAGGTGTGGTGTTCCTGATGTTCATCATCGGTCTGGAACTGAATCCCTCTAAATTGTGGCAGCTCCGACGCTCTATCTTTGGCGTGGGTGCCGCGCAAGTGTTGTTCAGCGCCGCGATTCTGGCTGGCCTGCTAATGCTGACCCACTTTTCCTGGCAGGCCGCGGTGATAGGCGGGATTGGTCTTGCCATGTCTTCGACGGCGATGGCGTTGCAGCTGATGCGCGACAAAGGGATGAACCGCAATGAAGCCGGGCAGCTGGGCTTTTCGGTGCTGCTGTTTCAGGATTTAGCGGTGATCCCGGCGCTGGCGCTGGTGCCGCTGCTGGCGGGTTCTGGCGACGATAGCTTCGACTGGGCAAAGATTTCCATGAAGGTGCTGGCCTTTGCGGGCATGCTGATTGGCGGACGCTTCTTGTTGCGTCCGGTGTTCCGCTTTATTGCCGCATCGGGCGTGCGTGAAGTGTTTACCGCTGCGACGCTGTTGCTGGTGCTTGGCTCGGCGCTGTTTATGGACGCGCTGGGGCTATCAATGGCGCTGGGTACTTTTATCGCCGGGGTGCTGCTGGCGGAGAGCGAGTATCGTCACGAACTGGAAATTGCCATCGATCCCTTCAAAGGGCTGCTGTTAGGGTTGTTCTTTATTTCGGTGGGGATGGCGCTCAATCTCGGTGTACTTTATACCCATCTGCTCTGGGTTGTGGTCAGCGTCGCCATCCTGGTGGCGGTGAAAATGCTGGTGCTGTACGTCATGGCGCGTATTTACGGGTTGCGCAGTTCGGAACGTATGCAGTTTGCCAGCGTGTTAAGCCAGGGGGGAGAGTTCGCGTTTGTGCTGTTTTCCGCCGCGTCCTCTCAGAAGCTGTTTAAGGACGATCAGATGGCGCTGCTGCTGGTGACGGTGACGCTGTCGATGATGACCACGCCGCTGCTGATGAAGCTGGTGGATAAACTGCTGTCGCGCCGCTTAAACCCGACGGACGATGAAGATGAAGCGCCATGGGTAGAAGACGATAAACCCCAGGTGATAGTGGTGGGCTTTGGCCGCTTCGGGCAGGTGATTGGTCGCCTGTTGATGGCGAATAAGATGCGCATTACGGTGCTGGAACGCGATATCAGTGCGGTTAACCTGATGCGTAAATATGGCTACAAGGTGTATTACGGCGACGCGACCCAGCTTGAGCTGCTGCGCTCGGCGGGCGCTGAGGCCGCCGAGTCCATCGTGATCACCTGTAACGATCCGGAAGACACGATGAAACTGGTGGAGCTGTGTCAACAGCACTTCCCGCACCTGCATATACTGGCGCGTGCCCGGGGACGTGTTGAAGCTCACGAATTGTTGCAGGCGGGTGTGAAACACTTCTCCCGTGAGACGTTCTCCAGTGCGCTGGAGTTAGGCCGCAAGGCGTTGATCTCGCTGGGCATGCATCCTCATCAGGCGCAACGTGCCCAGATGCACTTCCGTCGGCTGGATATGCGAATGCTGCGCGAACTGATGCCGGTACATACCGACACGGCGCAGATCTCCCGCGTGCGGGAAGCGCGTCGCGAGCTGGAGGAGATCTTCCAGCGAGAGATGCAACAGGAACGACGCCAGCTTGATGGCTGGGATGAATTTGAATAAAGGGTAACGAAAGATGGCTGTCCGTAAACGCTTTATCGCAGGTGCAAAATGCCCGTCCTGCCAGGCGCAAGATACTCTGGCGATGTGGCGAGAAAATAATATTGATATCGTTGAGTGTGTTAAGTGTGGTCACCAGATGCGTGAGGCCGATAAAGAGGCCCGCGATCATGTTCGCAAAGAAGAGCAAGTGATCGGCATTTTTCATCCGGACTAGCGATATGCCCTGAGTTTTTTTAAGCTAAAGGGTACACGGGTGCAGATTTCCGCTACAATCTGCGCCAGCAATTTTCCCACGCTCAGGAGATATCATGAAAGTAGCAAAAGACCTGGTGGTCAGCCTGGCCTATCAGGTACGTACAGAAGACGGTGTGTTGGTTGATGAGTCTCCGGTGAGTGCGCCGCTGGACTACCTGCATGGCCACGGTTCCCTGATTTCCGGCCTGGAAACTGCGCTGGAAGGTCATGAAGTTGGCGACAAATTCGACGTTGCTGTCGGCGCGAACGACGCTTACGGTCAGTATGACGACAACCTGGTTCAGCGCGTTCCTAAAGACGTATTCATGGGCGTTGACGAACTGCAGGTTGGCATGCGCTTCCTGGCTGAAACTGACCAGGGTCCAGTGCCTGTTGAAATCACTGAAGTTGAAGACGACCACGTTGTGGTTGACGGCAACCACATGCTGGCTGGCCAGAACCTGAAGTTCAACGTAGAAGTTGTTGCGATCCGTGAAGCGACCGAAGAAGAGCTGGCTCATGGCCACGTTCACGGTGCGCACGGTCACGACCATGACCACGATCACGGCCACGACGGCTGCTGCGGTGGTCACGGCCACGATCACGACCATGGTCATGACCATGGCAAAGGTGGTTGCGGTAACGGCGGCTGCGGTTGCCACTAATTCCGCTAAGCGGAAAATAAAAAAGCGGGTGACCCCGCTTTTTTTACGCCTCAATAATGAGGTGGTGGTGTCTCTTCAGACTGAGAGGCAATGTTTGACGGCTGCGTTGCCTTTAGCTTTTCCGTCAGCAGACGCATGTGATCCCGCAGCTTCGCCATTTCGAGTTCATGTGCTGTGACGGTCTGGTTTAGCTCTTCGATGGTGATGTCCTGAAAAGCCAGGCGGCTTTCCAGCTCAGCCATTCTCGCTTCTATCGTTGTATCCTTCATCATTCACCTCGTTTATGTCTGATTTACCTGATGGTCCAGCGGCGGCGCAGTTTAACTGAGTTTATCCTTAAGTGCAGTCTCTATCCCGCTGGCAAGAAACTTATTTAAACAAAAATAGTCTGAAAAGTGGTGAGAATTGGGAGTGTCTGTCTGTAGATTTCTTCTGCAACGTTTTATAGTACGTCACTCATTTACGTTTAACGCTGGGGTGAGAGTCCCCAGGCCCTGGAGATATGGATGAAATCACTGTTTAAAGTAACGCTGCTGGCGACGACGATGGCTGTTGCGCTGAACGCGCCGCTGTCATTCGCTGCTGATACTGCTGCGAAGCCTGCTGCCACTGCAGACAGCAAAGCGGCGTTCAAAAATGACGACCAGAAATCCGCCTACGCACTGGGCGCATCTCTGGGTCGTTACATGGAAAACTCTCTGAAAGAACAAGAGAAACTGGGCATCAAACTGGATAAAGCCCAGCTGATCGCAGGCGTACAGGACGCATTTGCGGATAAGAGCAAGCTGTCTGACCAGGAAATTGAGCAGACGCTGCAGGCGTTCGAAGCACGCGTGAAGGGTGCCGCTCAGACCAAGATGGAAGCGGACGCGAAAGACAACGAAGCGAAAGGCAAAGCCTACCGCGATACCTTTGCTAAAGAGAAGGGTGTGAAGACTTCCTCTACTGGCCTGGTGTACAAAGTTGAGAAAGAAGGTACCGGCGATGCGCCGAAAGACAGCGATACTGTTGTCGTAAACTACAAAGGTACGCTGATCGACGGTAAAGAGTTCGATAACTCTTACACCCGCGGTGAGCCGCTCTCCTTCCGTCTGGACGGTGTGATTCCTGGCTGGACTGAAGGCCTGAAAAACATCAAGAAAGGCGGCAAGATCAAGCTGGTTATTCCACCGGATCTGGCCTACGGCAAAACGGGCGTTCCGGGTATCCCGGCTAACTCCACGCTGGTCTTCGACGTAGAGCTGCTGGACATTAAACCAGCACCGAAAGCGGATGCGAAACCGGAAGCGCAGGC
>NZ_JTLF01000041.1:0-37665 GCF_000798855.1 Enterobacter sp. ZOR0014
GTTTGGGACCAGTGGGTCGGAGGTTCGAATCCTCTCTCGCCGACCAATTTTGAACCCCGCTTCGGCGGGGTTTTTTGTTTTCTGTGATGTTTCTTTCCTGTAGTGATTCCCCGACAGCGCCCTTTTTCAGTGTCGCGATTCAGCGACATGTAATCCGTTGAAAGTATTAGAAATATTTATTTAGGGGCTTTACTGTCTCTTTCTGACGACATATTTCTGCATTTAGCGATACGTTATGAAGCTTCAGACAGTGCTTAACAGCATAATTTCCTTTTATCTTAAAATGTTGCGTCATGTAAACGTTTTGCGTGTAACTCTGGCACGTTACGTGCAATAATATACGTGTAGATGCTCATTCCATCTCTTATGTTCGCCTTAGTGCCTCATAAACTCAGGAATGACGCAGAGCCATTTACGGTGCTTATCGTCCACTGACAGATGTCGCTTCGGCCTCATCAGACACCATGGACATAACGTTGAGTGAAGCACCAAATATGTTGTCTTACAGACCTGTTTTAACGCCTGCTTTTATAGCAGGCGTTTTTTTATGCCTTATTCCTGATAAAAGCGCATGATGAGAGCAACTATCAGCAGAGCCGCTGACGAAACCATATATAGCGCCTGTACTGAGCCAACCCCGGAAGCCACCACAGCTGCAATGCCAGTGAAAAGTGAGGCGCTGAGCGTTTGCCAGCGCCAGGCTTTACCGCTGGCAACAGCGATTTGCCTGGCCTGAAAATGGCTGAGCATGCCAAACGTACCCGCTGCAAAAAGCACGTTTGAGGCCAGATGTGCGACAAAGATCATCCCAGGCGCATAACCTGCCCAGTTGGCCATAAACGGCAGCATTCCATAAGCGGCCAGAAAGATGCCAAGGCAAAGTAATAATCGCGGCGTACGAGCCGCAAAACGCGCCAGACTGTCTCTTTTAAGCAGCAAAGGGCCGCAAAGCTGCCCCATGCTCCTCGCAAAAAGCAGGGGCAGAGCAAGGCCAGCCGCATCCTGAGGGCGTAGCTGCTGGGCCAGTGCCGGAAGAAGTGCCATAGCGGGTGACCCGACAGCGGCCAGCGCAGGCAAAATGAGCAAGCTGCGTTTCTGCCGAACGGTCAATGTCTGCCAGCGCAATTTCGTAGAAACCCCCTTTTCTTCAGGGGCGGCGTGTGGAGCTGGTGAAAACAGGCGTTCCGCCAGCCATAACATGACCAGCGACCCGAGGAAACTGATGGCATCAATGGTCAGCAAGGCGAGCACGGGCATCTTCTGAAAAAGCACCACGCCCAGCCCGGTACCTAATAGCACCTGAGACGCAAAAATAACATTTTCCAGACAGGTGGCGGCAGGCAGTTCCGTTTCGCTGAGGCCGCGCTTGAAGAGCAACGTCAGGGCGGGCCAGCTCATCCCGCTGAGTAGCGCTTCGGTGGATTGCACGGCGAGTAACGCGACAACGCTATGATAACCCACGCCAAGCAGGGGAAAGAGCAGGGCAAGTAAGCCGAGTCCTTCGGTCAATATCAGCAGGGATATCGGAGAATAGCGCGAGCATAGCCTTTCACCGAGCATGCTGCCGAAAAACCCTGGTACCGTGGCGAAAAGAAAGGCGAGGGTAAGCAGGGCTGGCGGGGCTGACCACGCTAACAGCAGCCCGAAGACTACAACCTGGGTTAACCCATTTCCCAGTGAAGAGAAGATAAAAGCACAGGCAAGCAGGCGCAGCCAGCGATGGCAGCGCAGCGCTACAATAAGCGCATACAAAAGCGAGTTCATGACGATTTCCTTTCAGAAACGATTTAGTCCACGCGCAATTCGCGCATGTGCGAAAAAAAGTTAATGAAAAGGCATCGTTACATTGGCGGGTTCGTTTGTGGCTTGAGGTGTAAAGAATGTAGCAGGAGAAAAGCGATAAAAAAAGGAGGCCGTCTGGCCTCCCTGTGAATTACTGCTGTGTGCCGTTGTTCTGCAACGTTAACAGCAACCCATCTCGCCGCATGGCAGCAGCCTCTTCTGGCTTATGCTGTTTGTCGAGCGTATCGGCAAGCCACGCGTAGTCATAGGCGTCCGGACGCTGTTTCAGTGCCGCACGGAAGGCGAGGCTCGCCTCCTGCCATTCGCCGTGCTTCATCAGCGACTGGCCCAGCGTGCTCCACAGCAGCGGGCGGTCGCCGACGGTTTTGATCTGCTGACGCAGCACTTTCTCGACTTGCTCTGGGTTATTGGTTTTCAGGCGCGGGATCACCATGACCAGACGATCGTCGTACTGGCGCTTGAGACCGTCGAGGAGGATCTCCTGGGCGGTGTCATGATCGTCACATTCAATAAGATGTTCCGCCATCGCCACCTGCAGAGGAACCTGCTGACGCGTTTTCCGGCTCTGATTTTTCCACCAGGTCTTCAGGCCGTCGCTACCCAGGTCGGCGCGTGCCTGATCCATCAGGCCAATCCATGCCAGACGCTGAAGCTCGTCACGATGCTCGTCATCACCCACTTCGGCCTTCGCCATTGACGGAATGATGTCCAGCAGCGAGCCCCACGCACCGGTACGAATATAAGCCTGTTCGGCAAGACGCAGGACTTCAGGATGGCGGGGAGCTATTTCCAGCAGGCGGTCAATGCCATGGCGCGCCGCATGGTTCTCATTGCGAGCCAGCTGCAGACGAACGCGGGTGATCTCCACCGGAATCGGGTCACCGGAAGCCAGTTCTGACGCACGTTCCAGATGCTGATTCGCACGGGCTTCATCACCGCGCTGCTGCGCTGCTTCGGCAGCCAGAAGATAGTTCACCACCGGCTGTTCTGCATGGTCGGCATTTTTCGACATCAGCTTTTCAACCTGCTGATAATCGCCTTCGGCGAGCTTAAGCAGCGCCTGCTCGGTTTGCTTACGCGCACGACGACGCTTGCGGCCAACGAACCAGCCGCGCGTATGCGCGCCGGTACGGAAAATACGGCGCAGGATCCATTCGACTGCCAGCAGTACCACGACGCCGAGGACCAGAATAATCACCAGACCCGTTACGCTGGTTTCGATGTTGTAATTATCGGTCTGGATCAGAACGTATCCCTGATGACCGGCAAGCATCGGTCCCAGGACGATCCCGGCGATCAACAAGATGAAGAGTAAGAGAACTTTTAGCATCATTACTCTCCTTGTGGCGCGCTTTCAGGCGCTGGCGCTGGTGCCGCTCCGCCTGTTTGCTCTACCGGAACGCCCGGCTGTGCCAGCAGGTTACGCACGCGCGTCTGCATCAGTTTCTCCAGTATCGGCTGGCTGGTCAGCTTATCCGGTACGTTCATCGTGATGTTCTGCTGGCTCAGCTTGTCGATGTCTTCGAGGAAAGCGGTGGTCGTCGCGTCATCGGTATTGTAATACGCACGCACCCACGTCGAGACGTTATCCAGCGCCTGTTTGTAGGTCTCTTCCTGATGACGCGGCACAGCCTGAGCCGCCACCAGCAGGCGGGAACGGATGTTTTCGCGCAGATAGATATCCTGATTCGGCGCTAACAGCGGTACAGCGGTTTCATCGCGACGACGGATGGTGATAAAGCTGTCCATAAAGTTCTGCCAGCTTTTCTGCAGGTTAATGCGCCATTCGCTCAGAGAGCTGGAAAGCTCGGTACCGTCGGAATCCATGGGGGAGTCGTCGTCGTTGTTATCCGCCAGCTGCAGGTTATCAATCTGATTCGAAAGCTGGTTCACCTTGAGGATAATGCCGTCGTAATCCACCTGCGAAACGGCGGAAAGACTCGCGATATCTTCGGTGATCGCGCGACGTGCGGTAATGAGGCTGGGATCGTTCATGTCTGCCAGGCTTGCATCGGCGCTTTTCAGCAGTGCGGCAGCGGTGGTAACGTCCTGGTCGCTCCAGAGCTTACGCCCGGCGAGTTTTACGAGGAAATCGGCCTGAGAGAGCAGCCAGGTTTTGGCATCGGTACCGGAAATCGTGGCGACTTTTTGCTGTACTTCGTCCAGTTGTTTGGTCAGCTCTTCCTGTTTGCTGTTTGCCTCGGCCAGCGCGGCAGCCTGCTGCTTAATCACCGCTTCCAGCTCGGTTTTCTGCGTTTCCTGCGCTTTTTGCAGGGAGGTAAGCTGATTGACCAGCGTATCGCTGGTGGCCGTCTGGTTAGCGCCCTGTTGCTTCACAAGGCCGTACAGGCCAACACCTGCCGCCAGTGCAATGGCGATGGCAATTGCGCTCAGCGCGAGGCTGGTTTTGTTGCTGCCGTTTTTCTTCTCAGCGGTTTTCTCAGTCGTCTCTGGCTGTGGTGTGGTGTCCACAGTCTCCCTGGTCTCTTCAACCACGGCGGAGGATTTTTCGTGTTCCGTCATTATGGCTTCCCATTTGAGAGTTATTGTAATGCGCGCAGCAGCGCATCGTTGTCGGCGTTATCAGCGATCCGAATATCCTGCCAGCCCAGTTCCCGGGCGAGGTTCGCCAGACGCTCACTGACGACCAGAAGCCGACAGCGGAGTAACCAGTTTTCGCGATACCAATGCGGTATCAGCGACCAAAGCTGTTGTAACATTTCACCGCTGGTGACCACCAGCGTATTAATGCCGCGCGCGTGCCAGCGCATCGCTTCTTCCGCGCCATCGTAGTGCTTTGCGCAACGCTGATAGCACTCAACGAACGTCACGTCGGCACCCCGTTCACGCAGCGTTTCGCCCAGCAGCTCGCGGCCACCATTGCCGCGCAAAATGAGCGCGCGTTTTCCGGCAATAGTTTGTAATTCAGGTAATTGTAGCAAGACTTCGCTAATTTCCCGATCTAACGGGTAGCGAACATCAGCGCCGCTTACGGTATGCAGCGCCAGCGCCGTTGAGCGACCAATGGCGAAATAGCGTGGGGCAGTTGTCCAGGACAGACTTTGCTGTTGCAGCTGGGCGTTGGCGAATTCCACGGCATGTTGCGACAACGCAAACAGCAGATCGCCTTCCTGCAGGGTATTTATCCGATCGGCGAGCGCAGAGAGCTCGCGACCGGGGGAGAATTCAATCAGCGGAAAACTCCAGGCCACCTGCCCCAGTGTGCGCAGACGGCTCACTAACTGCTCTCCTGCGGGAGAAGGGCGGGTGACAAGAATACTCATGCAGGGGGTTCTCCGTTATAGACCTCAGCCAGGATTTCACGCGCGCCGTTATTCAGCAGCTCTTCCGCCAGCGACACGCCAAGCTGTTCGGCATCTTGCGGATTGCCACGACGTTCGCCGCGTACCATCTGTGAACCGTCCGGGGCACCCACCAGCGCGCGCAGCCAGAGTTTCCCTTCGGTTAATTCAGCATAGCTGCCAATCGGCACCTGGCATCCGCCTTCGAGGCGGGTATTCATCGCCCGCTCGGCTTTTACGCGGATAGCGGTCTCGTCATGGTTCAGCGGCGCGAGCAGTTCGCGGGTACGCACATCGTCCAGACGGCACTCAATGCCGACGGCACCCTGGCCCACGGCCGGCAGCGACAGTTCTGGTGGTAGCGCCACGCGAATGCGTTCCTCCAGCCCCAGACGCTTCAGTCCAGCGACGGCAAGAATAATGGCATCGTATTCACCGTTATCCAGTTTGCCCAGGCGTGTGCCGACGTTGCCGCGCAGCGAGCGGATGATCAGGTCAGGGCGACGCTCCGCCAGCTGACACTGACGGCGTAAACTGGAGGTACCAACTACGCTACCTTCGGGCAACGCATCGAGCGAGTCATAGCGGTTAGAGACAAACGCATCACGCGGATCTTCGCGCTCGCAGATGGTCACCAGCCCCAGCCCTTCCGGGAACTCGACGGGCACATCTTTCATGGAGTGCACGGCGATATCGGCGCGGTTCTCAAGCAATGCCAGTTCCAGTTCTTTGACAAACAGGCCCTTGCCGCCCACCTTCGCCAGTGGCGTATCCAGGATCACGTCACCGCGCGTGACCATCGGCACCAGCTCGACGCGCAATCCATTGTGGCAGGCTTCAAGGCGCTGCTTAACATAATGTGCCTGCCAGAGCGCGAGAGGGCTTTGGCGTGTGGCAATTCTCAAAACATTGTCTAACATGCTTGTTACCGTCATTATCAATCGCTAACCATCCTAACATTGTTGACTCTGGGATGGCAGTTTTACGGTTGATGAAGCGCGAGAGGGACACGGTGGCGTATTGGCCAGCCATAGCCGTATTCAGGAATTTACACGTACAGAACGGTGCTACACTTGTATGTAGCGCATCTTTCTTTACGGTCAACCGGCAAGGTGTTAAATTGATCACGTTTTAGACCATTTTTTCGTCGGTACCACCATAATGATAAGGGCGAAAAAAGGGTAACGGTTATCTTTTTGAAATACTGCGGGCTCGCGGTTATTCGTGTTTTGAATGGCTTACGACACCCGGAAACATCAGGCGATACGTCTTGTACCTCTATATTGAGACTCTGAAACAGAGACTGGATGCCATAAATCAATTGCGCGTGGATCGCGCGCTTGCTGCCATGGGCCCTGCTTTCCAGCAGGTATACAGTCTGCTGCCGACATTATTGCACTATCACCATCCGCTGATGCCTGGGTACCTTGACGGTAACGTTCCCAGAGGCATATGTCTTTTCACGCCTGATGAAACCCAACAGCATTATCTGAACGAGCTGGAACTCTACCGCGGCATGCCGCCGCAGGAATCACCGACAGGTGAATTGCCGATTACCGGCGTTTACACGATGGGGAGTACCTCATCGGTAGGGCAAAGCTGTTCTTCAGACCTGGATATCTGGGTCTGCCATCAATCCTGGCTCGATAACGAAGAGCGGCAGCTGCTGCAGCGTAAATGCAGCCTGCTGGAGAGCTGGGCCGCGTCGCTTGGCGTGGAAGTGAGCTTCTTCCTGATTGATGAAAACCGTTTCCGCCATAACGAAAGCGGCAGTCTGGGTGGTGAAGACTGCGGCTCGACTCAGCACATCTTATTGCTGGATGAATTTTATCGTACTGCTGTGCGTCTGGCCGGGAAGCGTATTCTGTGGAATATGGTGCCGTGCGATGAAGAAGAGAATTATGACGACTACGTCATGTCGCTTTATTCGCAGGGCGTTCTGACGCCAAACGAGTGGCTGGATCTGGGCGGCCTTAGCTCCCTGTCCGCAGAAGAGTACTTTGGCGCTAGCCTCTGGCAGCTCTATAAGAGCATTGATTCACCGTACAAAGCGGTGTTGAAAACGCTGTTGCTTGAAGCCTACTCCTGGGAATACCCCACGCCGCGTCTGCTGGCGAAAGATATTAAGCAGCGCCTGCACGATGGTGAGATTGTCTCCTACGGGCTTGATGCCTACTGCATGATGCTGGAACGCGTTACCGAATACCTGAAGGCCATTGATGACTCCACGCGTCTTGACCTGGTTCGTCGATGCTTTTATCTCAAAGTTTGTGAAAAACTGAGCCGCGAGCGCGCCTGTGTGGGCTGGCGTCGTGAAGTGGTCAGCCAGTTAGTGAAAGAGTGGGGATGGGACGAAGCGCGTCTGTCCATGCTCGACAACCGTGCTAACTGGAAAATCGATCAGGTGCGTGAAGCGCATAACGAACTGCTCGATGCGATGATGCAAAGCTACCGTAACCTGATCCGCTTTGCGCGCCGCAACAACCTTAGCGTCTCCGCCAGCCCGCAGGACATTGGCGTACTGACCCGTAAGCTCTATGCCGCGTTTGAAGCGCTGCCGGGCAAAGTCACCCTGGTGAACCCGCAGATTTCGCCTGACCTGTCAGAACCGAACCTGACCTTTATCTATGTACCGCCGGGCCGCGCAAACCGCACCGGGTGGTATCTGTACAACCGTGCGCCTAGCATGGACTCGATCATCAGCCATCAGCCGCTGGAATATAACCGCTACCTGAACAAACTGGTGGCCTGGGCGTGGTTTAACGGTCTGCTGACTTCACGCACCCGCCTGTTTATCAAGGGCAACGAGGTCGTCGATTTAGCCAAGCTGCAGGAGATGGTGGCGGATGTTTCGCACCACTTCCCACTGCGTCTGCCTGCGCCAACGCCGAAAGCGCTCTACAGCCCCTGTGAAATTCGCCATCTGGCGATTATCGTCAACCTGGAATACGACCCGACGGCAGCTTTCCGTAATCAGGTAGTCCATTTTGACTTCCGCAAACTGGACGTCTTCAGCTTTGGCGAACAGCAAAACTGTCTGGTGGGCAGCGTGGATCTGCTGTACCGCAACTCGTGGAATGAAGTGCGTACTCTGCATTTCAACGGCGAGCAGGCGATGATCGAAGCGCTGAAAACTATTCTGGGCAAAATGCACCAGGACGCTGCGCCGCCAGACAGCGTCGAAGTGTTCTGCTACAGCCAGCACCTGCGCGGTTTGATTCGTACCCGCGTGCAGCAGCTGGTCTCCGAGTGCATCGAGCTGCGTCTCTCCAGTACCCGTCAGGAAACCGGGCGCTTTAAAGCGCTGCGCGTCTCCGGCCAGACCTGGGGGCTGTTCTTTGAACGTCTGAATGTATCGGTACAGAAGCTGGAAAACGCCATTGAGTTTTACGGGGCGATTTCACATAACAAGCTGCATGGACTGTCGGTCCAGGTGGAAACCAACCACGTCAAACTGCCACAGGTGGTGGACGGCTTTGCGAGTGAAGGGATTATTCAGTTCTTCTTCGAAGAGTCGGGCGACGATGCCGGGTTTAACATTTACATTCTGGATGAGACCAACCGCGCCGAGGTGTATCACCATTGTGAAGGTAGCAAAGAGGAGCTGGTGCGCGACGTCAGCCGTTTCTACTCTTCTTCACATGACCGCTTCACCTATGGCTCCAGCTTTATCAACTTCAACCTGCCGCAGTTCTATCAGATTGTGAACGTTGATGGGCGAGCGCAGGTGATCCCGTTCCGTACGCAGGCAATTACCCCTGCGGTGCCCGCAAACCAGGATACCGCACCGCTGTTGCAGCAGTATTTCTCCTGATTTCGTGATCCCGGTGGCGGCTACGCCTTACCGGGCCTACAACAGCCCGAACCCGTAGGCCGGGTAAGCGCAGCGCCACCCGGCAACAAAACTACCTGAAACTGACGGTCTCACCTGCCTGCGCCGTCGCTGCCTGCTCCAGCAAATCCCAGAACGTTTCGCCGCTGCGGTCGCAAATCCATTCCCCGTCTTTCAGATCGAAATGATATCCGCCCTGTTTTGCGGCCAGCCAGACCTGGTGAAGCGGTTCCTGGCGGTTAATAATAATTTTGCTGCCGTTTTCGAAGCTCAGGGTCAGAATGCCGCCGTTGATTTCACAATCGATATCGCTGTCGCCGTCCCAGTCGTCGAGACGTTCTTCGATGGTCATCCACAGGGTGTCTGCAAGGCGATGGAATTCACTGTCGTTCATGGTTTTGTTCCTGTTTTTCGTGATGCCGGCAGTATAACGCTAAATAATTCCCGTTGCAGGAAAGCGGCAAACTCTTGCTTTTGTGTCTTCTCCTGCGATGATAGAAACAGATTTGAACTTACGGGCAACTTTATAATGAAAAACGCTTTCCGAACGCTTGCCGTTCTCATCACCCTGTTTAGCCTGACGGGCTGCGGACTGAAGGGACCACTCTACTTCCCACCTGCGGATAAAACCGCGCCGCCGCCGACGAAACCCGTCCAAAGCGGCATTGAGTCTACCACGCCAAATACTAACGATCGTGGCGACAACGGTGGCCCGACTCAGGTTAATCTCTGACGACAACGTTCTGTACCCGCGCAATGGAGCAAATGATGCAGTTCTCTAAAATGCATGGCCTTGGCAACGATTTTATGGTCGTCGACGCGGTAACGCAGAATGTGTTTTTCTCCCCGGAACTGATCCGTCGCCTGGCGGATCGGCATCTGGGCGTGGGGTTTGATCAACTGCTGGTGGTTGAGCCGCCATACGATCCCGACCTCGATTTCCACTACCGTATTTTTAACGCGGACGGCAGCGAGGTTAACCAGTGCGGCAACGGTGCGCGCTGTTTTGCCCGCTTTGTCCGCCTGAAAGGGCTGACCAACAAGCGCGATATTCGCGTCAGTACGGCCAACGGCCGCATGGTGCTCAGCGTCACCGATGACGAACTGGTGCGCGTGAACATGGGCGAGCCTAACTTCGAACCCTCTGCCGTGCCGTTTCGCGCAAATAAAGCGGAAAAGACCTATATTATGCGTGCGGCCGAGCAGACAGTATTGTGCGGCGTCGTCTCGATGGGTAATCCGCACTGCGTGATTCAGGTGGATGATGTGGAAACCGCCGCGGTTGAAACGCTCGGTCCGGTGCTGGAAGGCCACGAGCGTTTTCCGGAGCGGGCGAACATCGGTTTCATGCAGGTGGTGAAGCGTGAGCACATCCGCCTGCGGGTTTACGAGCGCGGCGCGGGCGAAACCCAGGCCTGCGGTAGCGGTGCGTGTGCGGCCGTGGCGGTCGGCATCTCACAGGGGCTACTCGCCGAAGAGGTTCGCGTCGAGTTACCGGGCGGTCGGCTTGATATCGCCTGGAAAGGACCGGGTCATCCACTGTATATGACTGGCCCGGCGGCACATGTCTATGACGGGTTTATCCATCTATGAAACAACCAGGGGAAGAACTGCAGGAAACAGTGACGGAACTGGACGACAGAGCTGTTGTGGATTATCTGCTGCGCAATCCTGAGTTTTTTATTCGCAATGCACGCGTCGTCGAAGAGATGCGCGTGCCGCATCCGGTTCGCGGGACCGTGTCGCTGGTCGAATGGCACATGGCGCGCTCGCGCAACCACATCAATCAGCTTGAAGAGAACATGACGCTGCTGATGGAGCAGGCCAGCACCAACGAAAGCCTGTTCTATCGTTTGCTGCATCTGCAGGCGCGTCTGGCCTCGGCGCACAGCCTTGATGAGTTCCTTAGCCGCTTCCACCGCTGGGCGCGTGAGCTTGGGCTGGCGGGTGCAACGATTCGTCTTTTCCCTGACCGCTGGCGCATTGGCGCACCGTCCGGGTTTACCCATCTGGCGCTCAGTCGTCAGGCGTTTGAACCGCTGCGCATTCAGCGTCTGGGCCATGCGCATCACTATCTGGGGCCGCTGAACGGGCCTGAACTGCTGGTGGTATTACCGGAAGCGAAGGCGATTGGCTCGGTGGCGATGTCGCTGATGGGACGCGATGGCGATCTGGGCGTCATGTTATTTACCAGCCGCGACGCGCACCACTACGAGCAAGGCCAGGCCACGCACCTGCTGCAGGAGATCGCCCTGATGCTGCCCGAACTGCTGGAGCGCTGGATTGAACGCGTATGACGGACGGACCGCTTTCCACTGACGTCGCGCGCTTTCTGCGCTATCTGGGGGTGGAACGTCAGCTCAGCCCCATTACGCTGCTTAACTACCAGCGTCAGCTTGATGCCATCATGCAGATTGCCGACGAGATCGGCCTGAAAAGCTGGCAACAATGTGACGCTGCCACGGTACGCGGGTTCGTTGTGCGTAGCCGTAAAAAAAACCTCAGCCCGGCGAGCCTGGCGCTCAGACTCTCCGCGCTACGCAGTTTCTTTGACTGGCTGGTCAGCCAGGGCGGCATAAAAGCCAACCCGGCAAAAGGGATCGCCACGCCGAAAGCCCCGCGCCATCTGCCGAAAAATATCGACGTCGACGACGTAAACCGTCTGCTGGATATCGATCTGAACGATCCGTTGGCGGTGCGTGACCGCGCGATGCTGGAGGTGATGTACGGTGCAGGCCTGCGTCTGTCTGAACTGGTCAATCTCGATATAAAACATCTCGATCTGGACACCGGCGAAGTGTGGGTGATGGGCAAGGGCAGCAAAGAGCGCCGCCTGCCCATTGGCCGCAATGCCGTCGCCTGGATTGAGCACTGGCTTGACCTGCGCGGGCTGTTTGGCGCGGAAGAAGATGCGCTGTTTTTATCGAAACTCGGCAAGCGGATCTCGGCGCGTAACGTACAGAAGCGCTTTGCGGAGTGGGGTATTAAGCAGGGGCTGAACAGTCATGTTCACCCGCATAAGCTGCGCCACTCTTTTGCGACACACATGCTTGAGTCGAGCGGCGATCTGCGCGGCGTGCAGGAGCTCCTCGGCCATGCGAATCTGTCGACCACTCAAATCTACACCCACTTAGACTTCCAACACCTTGCCTCGGTGTATGACGCGGCGCATCCACGCGCCAAACGGGGGAAATAATGCGTTTTTACCGCCCACTCGGCCAGATCTCAGCCCTGACGTTTGACCTTGATGACACCCTTTATGACAACCGCGAGGTGATTCTGCGTACCGAGCAGGCGTCGCTGGCGTTTGTGCAGAACTACCACCCAGCACTGAAGACGATGCAGAACAAGGACTTTCAGACGCTGCGTCAGTCCCTGCGGGAGACCGAGCCGGACATTTACCATGATGTGACCGAATGGCGTCGCCGCGCGGTGGAGCAGGCGATGCTCAACGCAGGGCTCAACGCACGGGATGCGGCCATCGGTGCTGAGGCAGCGATGGAAAACTTTGCCAAATGGCGCAGCCGTATCGACGTACCGCAAGAGACCCACGATACGCTGGCGAAGCTCGCCGAAAAGTGGCCGCTGGTGGCCATCACCAACGGCAATGCGCAGCCGGAGCTGTTTGGTCTCGATCATTACTTTGAGTTTGTGCTGCGCGCGGGCCCGCATGGGCGCGCCAAGCCGTTCAGCGATATGTACCATCTGGCGGCGGAAAAACTAACTCTGCCGCTGGGTAACATTCTGCATGTGGGTGATGACCTCACCACCGATGTGGCTGGCGCTATCCGCTGCGGCATGCAGGCCTGCTGGATCAAGCCAGAGAACGCCGACCTGATGACCACGCTGGATAGCCGTCTTCTGCCGCACGTGGAAATTTCACGGTTGGCATCCCTCACGACGCTGATATAATCACCAGTAATATTGTATAAATTACCAGGGTTTTGCAGTTGTAGGCCCGGTAAGCGAAGCGCCACCGGGCGTTTTGCTCTGTTCCTGAATACTATGTGACGGTGCCAATGGACGTTTCTTACCTGCTCGACAGCCTTAATGACAAACAGCGTGAAGCCGTAGCGGCCTCGCGCACCAACATGCTGGTGCTGGCTGGGGCGGGCAGTGGTAAGACGCGCGTGCTGGTTCACCGTATCGCGTGGCTGCAGAGCGTGGAAAACTGCTCGCCGTACTCAATCATGGCCGTCACGTTTACCAATAAGGCGGCGGCGGAGATGCGCCACCGTATCGCCCAGTTAATGGGTACCAGCCAGGGCGGCATGTGGGTCGGCACCTTCCACGGCCTGGCGCACCGCCTGCTGCGCGCGCACCATATGGACGCCAACCTGCCGCAGGATTTTCAGATCCTCGACAGCGAAGACCAGCTCCGTCTGCTGAAGCGTCTGATCAAGGCGATGAACCTTGACGAGAAACAGTGGCCGCCGCGTCAGGCGATGTGGTACATCAACGGTCAGAAAGACGAAGGATTGCGTCCGCACCATATTCAGAGCTTCGGCAACCCGGTGGAGCAGACCTGGCAAAACGTCTACAAAGCCTACCAGGAAGCGTGCGATCGCGCCGGTCTGGTGGATTTCGCCGAGCTGCTGCTGCGCGCCCACGAACTGTGGCTCAACAAACCACATATCCTTCAGCACTACCGTGAACGCTTTACCAATATCCTGGTGGACGAATTCCAGGATACCAACAACATCCAGTACGCATGGATCCGCCTGCTGGCGGGCGATACCGGTAAGGTGATGATCGTGGGGGATGATGACCAGTCGATCTACGGCTGGCGCGGGGCGCAGGTGGAAAACATCCAGCGCTTCCTCAACGATTTCCCCGGCGCACAAACCATCCGTCTGGAGCAGAACTATCGCTCCACCAGCAACATTCTGAGCGCAGCCAACGCCCTGATTGAAAACAACAACGGGCGTCTGGGTAAAAAGCTGTGGACCGACGGCGTCGACGGCGAGCCGATTTCAATTTACTGCGCCTTCAACGAGCTCGACGAAGCCCGCTTCGTGGTGAACCGTATTAAAACCTGGCAGGATAACGGCGGCGCGTTAGAGCAGTGCGCCATTCTCTACCGCAGTAACGCCCAGTCACGCGTGCTGGAAGAGGCGCTGCTGCAGGTAGGTATGCCGTACCGCATTTATGGCGGTATGCGCTTCTTCGAACGTCAGGAAATCAAAGATGCGCTCTCGTATCTGCGTCTGATTGCGAACCGTAATGATGACGCGGCGTTTGAGCGCGTGGTCAACACCCCAACCCGTGGCATTGGCGACCGCACGCTGGACGTGGTGCGTCAGGCCTCGCGCGACCGCCAGCTGACGCTGTGGCAGGCGTGCCGCGAGCTGCTGCAGGAGAAAGCCCTTGCCGGTCGTGCGGCCAGCGCATTGCAGCGCTTCCTTGAGCTGATTGACGCCCTGGCGCAGGAAACCGCCGATATGCCGCTGCACGTGCAGACTGACCGGGTAATCAAAGACTCCGGCCTGCGAACCATGTACGAGCAGGAAAAAGGCGAGAAGGGTCAGACCCGTATTGAGAACTTAGAGGAACTGGTCACGGCAACGCGCCAGTTCAGCTACAACGAAGAAGACGAAGACCTGATGCCGCTGCAGGCGTTCCTTTCCCACGCCGCGCTGGAGGCGGGTGAAGGGCAGGCGGACACCTGGCAGGATGCGGTGCAACTGATGACCCTGCACTCCGCCAAAGGTCTGGAGTTCCCGCAGGTCTTTATCGTCGGGATGGAAGAGGGGATGTTCCCGAGCCAGATGTCGCTCGATGAAGGCGGACGGCTGGAAGAGGAGCGTCGACTGGCCTATGTGGGCGTGACGCGCGCGATGCAAAAGCTGACGCTAACCTATGCGGAAACCCGCCGCCTGTACGGGAAAGAGGTCTACCACCGTCCGTCTCGCTTTATTGGCGAACTGCCGGAGGAGTGCGTGGAGGAAGTGCGCCTGCGTGCCAGCATCAGCCGCCCTGTCAGCCATCCGCGTATGGGATCACCGATCTCTGAAACGGACACCGGCTACAAGCTGGGTCAGCGCGTGCGCCATTCGAAGTTTGGCGAAGGCACCATTGTAAATCTGGAAGGCAGCGGCGAGCACAGCCGCCTGCAGGTGGCGTTCCAGGGGCAGGGGATCAAATGGCTGGTGGCCGCTTACGCTAAGCTGGAAACAGTGTAACATTCAGAAAAATATCATTATTTTGTAATAATCTGCTAGCCTTATACGTTGAAGGTCAATTAATGCCCTTCAGCGTTCCGTTGCGTGTTGACGCCACAGTTACTGCTGGCGTAACATGCGCGCACGATTACGCTAAGAGGACATTCGCCTTGGACACACCCAGTAGATACTGGCTCAATTCCCTGTCATCCAGGAACAACTCCTAAGGCTATCTCCCCTTGCTGATGGCCTTAGTGGTTGTCAGCGACTGCATTATTCCCGTCGCGCTGAGTCAGGCTGTTTAATGGTCTGAAACCCAATTTGTTTCTGTGTGCCCACCGAACTGTCCGATATTTTTTGCATTGGGAGTCCCGGTCATGTTGAGCGCATTTCAACTCGAAAATAACCGACTGACTCGGCTTGAAGCCGAAGAGTCACAGCCCCTCATTGATGCCGTATGGGTGGATCTGGTCGAGCCGGACGACGATGAGCGCCTTCGCGTACAATCTGAGCTGGGGCAAAGCCTGGCAACCCGTCCTGAACTGGAAGACATCGAAGCTTCTGCGCGTTTTTTTGAAGATGAAGACGGCCTGCACATTCACTCCTTCTTCTTCTTTGAAGATGCGGAAGACCATGCGGGCAACTCCACCGTGGCCTTTACCATTCGCGACGGTCGCCTGTTTACCCTGCGCGAGCGTGAACTGCCCGCGTTTCGTCTCTACCGCATGCGCGCCCGCAGCCAGGCAATGGTGGACGGCAACGCTTACGAACTGCTGCTCGACCTGTTTGAGACCAAAATTGAACAGCTGGCGGATGAGATTGAAAACATCTACAGCGATCTGGAAAAGCTGAGCCGCGTGATCATGGAAGGCCATCAGGGCGATGAATACGACGAAGCGCTCTCCACGCTGGCCGAGCTGGAAGATATCGGCTGGAAGGTGCGTTTGTGTCTGATGGATACCCAGCGCGCGCTGAACTTCCTCGTGCGCAAGGCGCGTCTGCCGGGCGGTCAGCTGGAGCAGGCGCGTGAGATCCTGCGCGATATCGAATCCCTGCTGCCGCACAACGAATCCCTGTTCCAGAAGGTGAACTTCCTGATGCAGGCGGCGATGGGCTTTATTAACATCGAGCAGAACCGCATCATCAAGATCTTCTCGGTGGTATCCGTGGTGTTCCTGCCGCCGACGCTGGTGGCCTCCAGCTATGGGATGAACTTCGAGTTTATGCCGGAGCTGAAGTGGAGCTTTGGTTACCCGGGGGCGATTATCTTTATGATCCTCGCCGGGCTGGCGCCGTATCTGTACTTTAAGCGTCGTAACTGGCTTTGAGTATCCGCCCGGTGGCGCTACGCTTACCGGGCCTACTGAAGTGTAGGCCGGATAAGGCGCAGCCGCCATCCGGCAAAAAGGCACTACAGCCCTTTGCGCACTCTGCGCTGGGTGTAAATCGCATCGGCGACAAAAATCGCCAGCGCTATCCAGATAAAGGCGAACGTCACCATCTTATCTGCGCCCGGCACTTCGCCGTAAAACACCACCGCCAGCAGAAACATCAGCGTCGGGCCGATGTACTGGAAGAAGCCCAGCGTGGAGAGACGCAGACGCGTTGCCGCACCGGTGAAGCACAGCAGAGGAATAGTGGTCACCACGCCTGCCGCCATCAGCATCAGATTCAGCGACCACGGGTTGCTGCCCATATGACTGGTGGCGCTGTCGGCGATACCGAAGAGGTAGATCGCCGCCACCGGCAGCAGCCACAGGGTTTCAAACAGCATCCCCGTTTGGGCTTCCACCGCAATCTTCTTCCGTACCAGACCGTAGAACGCAAAGCTGAACGCCAGGCCGAGGGCAATAATCGGCAGCGAGCCGAACGTCCAGAGCTGTACCAGCACGCCGCAGAAGGCCAGAAACACCGCCAGCCACTGCATACGGCGGAAACGTTCGCCGAGGAAAAGCATCCCCAGTACGATGTTCACCAGCGGGTTAATAAAGTAGCCAAGACTGGCTTCGAGCATGTGGTGGTTATTCACCGCCCAGATAAACAGCAGCCAGTTTCCGCCAATGAGCACCGCCGAGAGTGCCAGCAGGAAAACTTTCTTAGGCGTTTTGAGCAGCGTCTTGACGCCGGACCACTGACGGCTGAGGCTCATTAGCGCGATCATAAAGAAAAAGGACCAGATGACGCGGTGAGTGAGGATCTCGTCGGCCGGTACATAAGCGATAAATTTGAAGTACGCCGGTGCAATACCCCAAATAAAATAAGCGGCAAGGGCGAGTAAAACGCCCTGCCGCGTCTGTTTAGCATCCATCGGGAAAATCCGTTACAAAAAAGTGAATTAATTTTACCCGATTTTGCCGCTTCAACCCACCATATAAGTGGCGGTTGCGCTGGCGATATAAACCTGTTCTTCGTTGTGTAATTCTACGCGCGCCACCGCAACTTTATTCCCCGCACGCAGCAGGCTGCTGGAGCAGGTAAAACGATTGCCGCGTCCGGGGCGAAGATAATCGACGCGTAAATCAATTGTGCCCATGCGTGCCAGACGCTGGCGGAGTTCGTCTTCATTGATGGTGTCATGACGCGTCAGCGTACTGCCCACGCAGACCAGACCAGCCGCCACGTCCAGCGCGGAAGCAATCACCCCGCCGTGCAAAATACTTTGCGCCCAGTTGCCCACCATCATCGGCTGGTTGTTGAAGCTCAACTGGGCAAACTCTTTCTCGTAACGTTCCAGCTCCAGACCCAGCGCACGGTTAAATGGCATATGGTAAACAAAAATCTCGCCCACGAGCTTTAACACTTCTTCAGAGGTAAGCATGGCTGACATGAGGCATCACATCCCTATTGTTAATGAAATGTTGATTTTATGCCTCAACAATACGGATTTCCACTTTCAGAAACGAGGAGGCGGAAGTTGGCGCAGAAGTCTGTAGAATGCCCGGATAAAATTATTCATTACACGTCACTATTTCAGGAGAACACCACCGATGCGGACGTATCTGGGTTGGTTACTGGCGGCGGTTGCGCTGCCCCTCACAGCATATGCGCAGGAAGCGACAGTTAAAGAAGTGCACGATGCGCCATCCGTACACGGTAGCATCATTGCTAACATGCTTCAGGAGCATGACAATCCGTTCACGCTTTACCCGTATGACACCAACTACGTGATTTACACCCAGACCAGCGATCTGAACAAAGAAGCGATAAGCTCCTATAACTGGTCTGATAATGCGCGTAAAGATGAGGTGAAGTTCCAGTTGAGCCTCGCCTTCCCGTTCTGGCGCGGTATTCTGGGGCCGAACTCGGTACTCGGTGCCTCTTACACGCAGAAATCCTGGTGGCAGCTTTCCAACAGCGGCGAATCTTCGCCGTTCCGTGAAACCAACTATGAGCCGCAACTGTTCCTTGGCTTTGCAACGGATTATGAATTTGCCGGATGGACGTTGCGTGACGTCGAAGTCGGCTTTAATCACGATTCTAACGGCCGTTCCGACCCCACGTCTCGTAGCTGGAACCGTGCCTATACGCGCCTGATGGCGCAGAACGGCAACTGGATGGTGGAAGTGAAGCCGTGGTATGTGGTGGGGAGCACCGACGATAACCCGGATATCACCAAATATATGGGTTACTACCAGCTCAAGGTCGGCTACCAGTTAGGCGATGCCGTGCTGAGCGCGAAAGGCCAGTACAACTGGAATACCGGCTACGGTGGTGCGGAAGTGGGCCTGAGCTACCCGGTAACGAAGCATGTGCGCCTCTATACGCAGGTGTACAGCGGTTACGGCGAGTCGCTGATCGACTATAACTTCAACCAGACCCGCGTGGGTGTGGGCGTAATGCTGAACGATATTCTCTAAGATGCTCGAATGTTTTTGCGTTAAACGTTGAAGTTTCTCTCTCAGGCGCTGAAAATAGCGCCTGTTTCATTTCTGGCATATGGGGTTAACGTGGCGCAGGCGGAAGTATTGAATCAGGAGTCGCTGGCTAAACAGGTTTTGCATGAAACCTTTGGCTACCAGCAGTTCCGCCCTGGCCAGGAAACCATCATTGAAACCGTGCTGGAAGGCCGTGATTGTCTGGTCGTTATGCCGACCGGCGGCGGGAAATCACTCTGTTATCAGGTGCCCGCGCTGGTGCTTAACGGCCTGACGGTCGTGGTATCGCCCCTTATTTCTCTGATGAAAGACCAGGTTGATCAACTGCTCGCCAACGGCGTGGCGGCGGCCTGTCTTAATTCCACGCAAACCCGGGAGCAGCAGCAAGAGGTGATGGCCGGGTGTCGCACCGGGCAGGTTCGTCTGCTGTATATCGCACCGGAACGCCTGATGCTGGATAACTTCCTCGACCATCTCGCACACTGGAACCCGGTTCTGCTGGCGGTGGATGAAGCGCACTGTATCTCGCAGTGGGGGCACGATTTCCGCCCGGAATATGCCGCCCTCGGCCAGCTCCGTCAGCGCTTCCCGGAACTGCCGTTTATGGCGCTTACCGCCACGGCAGATGATACGACGCGTCTGGATATCGTTCGCCTGCTGGGGCTGAATGATCCCTATATTCAGGTCAGCAGCTTTGACCGCCCTAACATCCGCTACATGCTGATGGAAAAATTCAAGCCGCTGGATCAGCTCCTGCGCTATGTCCAGGAACAGCGCGGCAAGTCGGGCATTATCTACTGCAACAGTCGGGCGAAGGTGGAAGACACCGCCGCGCGTCTGCAAAACCGTGGCTTTAGCGCCGCAGCGTATCATGCCGGGCTGGAGAACCACATCCGTGCGGATGTGCAGGAGAAATTCCAGCGTGACGACCTGCAGATTGTGGTCGCGACGGTGGCGTTCGGAATGGGGATTAACAAGCCCAACGTGCGTTTTGTTGTGCATTTCGATATCCCGCGTAATATCGAATCCTACTATCAGGAAACCGGCCGCGCCGGGCGTGATGGTCTGCCTGCGGAAGCAATGCTGTTTTACGATCCAGCCGATATGGCGTGGCTGCGCCGCTGTCTGGAAGAGAAACCGCAGGGACAGCTGCAGGATATCGAACGCCATAAGCTCAACGCGATGGGGGCGTTTGCCGAAGCGCAAACCTGCCGCCGTCTGGTGCTGCTCAACTATTTTGGTGAAGGGCGACAGGAGCCGTGCGGCAACTGCGATATCTGCCTGGATCCGCCGAAGCAGTACGATGGCCTGATGGACGCGCGTAAGGCGCTTTCGACCATTTACCGTGTGAATCAACGCTTCGGGATGGGTTACGTGGTGGAAGTGTTGCGCGGCGCCAATAACCAGCGTATCCGCGACATGGGCCACGACAAACTGCCGGTCTACGGGATCGGTAAAGATCAGAGCCACGAGCACTGGGTTAGCATTATTCGTCAGCTGATTCACCTCGGATTTGCCACGCAGAACATCGCTCAGCACTCGGCGCTACAGCTGACCGAAGCCGCGCGTCCGGTGTTGCGCGGTGACGTTGAACTGAAGCTCGCCGTACCGCGCGTGGTCGCCCTCAAACCACGCGTGATGCAGAAATCCTACGGCGGTAACTATGACCGCAAGCTGTTTGCCAAACTGCGTAAGCTGCGTAAAGCCATTGCTGATGAAGAGAACATCCCGCCTTACGTGGTGTTCAACGACGCGACGCTGATTGAGATGGCGGAACAGATGCCGCTCAGCGCCAGCGAAATGCTCAGCGTCAACGGCGTAGGCACGCGCAAGCTGGAGCGCTTCGGTAAAGAGTTTATGGCGCTTATCCGTTCTCACGTTGACGGAGATGATGAGGAGTAGTCAGCCGGCCAAAAAAGTGCCAGTATGATGACTCACTGAATTATTTCCCTGCGAGCCAATTATGTTAATGCTATTTCTCACCGTGGCGTTAGTGCACATCGTTGCGCTGATGAGCCCGGGCCCTGACTTTTTCTTCGTATCGCAAACAGCAGTCAGTCGTTCCCGTAAAGAGGCGATGATGGGCGTGCTCGGTATTACCATGGGCGTCATGGTCTGGGCGGCCGTTGCGCTGCTCGGTCTGAACCTGATCCTGGCGAAGATGGCCTGGCTGCATAACATCATTATGGTTGGCGGTGGCCTGTACCTGTGCTGGATGGGCTACCAGATGCTGCGCGGGGCGCTGAAAAAAGAAGAGAAAAAAACGCAAGAGCCTAAGGTGGAGCTGGCAACGGGTGGACGGAGCTTTGTAAAAGGGCTGCTGACCAACCTGGCGAATCCGAAAGCGATTATCTATTTCGGCTCGGTGTTCTCGCTGTTTGTGGGCGACAGCGTTGGCGCGGGCGCACGTTGGGGCATTTTTCTGCTTATCGTCGTGGAGACCTTCGCGTGGTTCACTATCGTGGCAAGCCTGTTTGCCTTACCGGCGATGCGCCGTGGCTACCAGCGTATCGCGAAGTGGATCGATGGCTTCGCCGGCGCGCTGTTCGCCGGCTTCGGCATTCATCTCATCATTTCTCGCTAAGCATGACGCGCTGACGCAAGCAGCGCGCCAACCAGCATAAACAGCGAGCCAAACACTTTGTTCAGGGCCTTCATCTGCTTAGGCCCTTTTATCCATCCGGCAATCCGCTGTGCCAGCGTCGCGTAACCAATCATCACGATAATATCGACAATAATTGTGGTCGCACCCAGCACCACGTACTGCATCACCTGAGGCTGGTGCGGCACGATAAACTGTGGGAACAGCGCGGCGAGGAACACAATGCTTTTCGGGTTGGTCAGGTTGACGAATACTGCCCGCTTAAACAGATGACCACGGTTTTGCGTCTGCGCGAGCGTATTCAGGTTAATGGCGCCAGCCGCGCGCCACTGCTGAATACCCAGCCAGATAAGATATGCCGCACCGGCCCATTTCAGCACTTCAAACGCCAGCTCCGAGCGGGAGAACAGCGTTCCCAGGCCAATCCCGACCAGGACGATGTGAATGCCCAGCCCGGTTTGCAAACCGGCAATCGACGCCGCCGCCCCGCGATAGCCGTGGTTGATGGAGGTAGTCATGGTGTTAATCGCACCCGAACCCGGTGAAAGGCTCAGGATGATGGATGTCAGCAGGTAGGCGAACCACCACTCGAAGGTCATTTGAAACTCCCGAATCGTCTGTTTTTATGCCACAATACGCTATTGATGAGTCATTTTGTGACCGGTTACGAAAAAAAACGATATTCCCTGGATTACGTGAGTGGAAACCCAATGTTTCAGCAGAAAAAGGACTGGGAAACACGAGAAAACGCATTTGCTGCTTTCTCTATGGGGCCGCTGACCGATTTCTGGCGGCAGCGTGAGGAAGATGAGTTTACGGGCGTCGGGGGCATCCCGGTACGCTTCGTTCGTTTCCGTGATGAGAAAAATGACCGGGTAATCGTGGTTTGCCCGGGGCGTATTGAAAGCTACGTTAAATACGCCGAACTGGCCTACGATCTGGTCCATATGGGGTTCGATGTGCTCATCATCGACCACCGTGGACAGGGGCTGTCCGGACGCATGCTACAGGACACGCACCGTGGACATGTCGATCGCTTCAGCGATTACGTCGACGATTTTGCCGCGTTCTGGCAGCAGGAAGTGCAGCCCGGCCCCTGGCGTAAGCGCTATATCCTTGCGCACTCCATGGGTGGCGCTATTTCGACGCTGTTTTTGCAGCGGTATCAACACCAGTGTGATGCCATTGCGCTAACCGCGCCGATGTACGGTATCGTCATACGTTTCCCCGACTGGATGGTGCGTCATCTTCTCGACTGGGCTGAGGGCCATCAGCGCATTCGTGAAGGCTATGCCATCGGGACCGGACGCTGGCGTGCGCTGCCGTTCGCCATCAACGTCTTAACCCACAGTCGGCAGCGTTATCGCCGCAACCTGCGCTTTTATGCCGATGAACCGCGCTTACGCGTCGGTGGCCCGACCTGGCACTGGGTGCGGGAGGGGATTCTGGCCGGTGAACAGGTGCTGGCGGGGGTAGGTGATGATGACACGCCAACACTCCTGATTCAGGCTGAAGAAGAGCGTGTGGTCGATAACCGCATGCATGACCGTTATTGTGAATTGCGCGTCGCCGCCGGTCACCCTTGTGAAGGGGGAAAACCGCTGGTCATCAACGGCGCTTACCATGAGATCCTTTTCGAAAAGGACGCTATGCGCTCAGTCGCGCTCAACGCCATTGTTGAATTTTTCAACAGGCATAACTGATTATTGTTTTCCACCAGAGGTTGAAATCCCTATGTACCAGGTTGTTGCATCTGATTTAGATGGCACGCTGCTTTCCCCTGACCACACCCTGTCGCCTTACGCGAAAGAGACCTTAAAGCTTCTGACTGCCCGTGGCGTGAACTTTGTGTTTGCCACCGGCCGCCACCACGTGGACGTGGGGCAGATCCGCGATAATCTTGAGATCAAATCGTACATGATCACCTCCAACGGTGCGCGCGTGCATGATACTGACGGTAACCTGATCTTTACCCATAACCTGGATCGCGATATTGCCGCCGATCTCTTCGGCGTGGTGCATAACAACCCGGCTATCATCACCAACGTGTACCGCGACGACGACTGGTTCATGAACCGCCACCGCCCGGATGAAATGCGTTTCTTCAAGGAAGCGGTATTTAACTACTCCCTGTACGAGCCGGGCCTTCTTGAGCCGGAAGGCATCAGTAAGGTGTTCTTCACCTGCGATAGCCATGAAGAACTGCTCCCACTGGAACAGGCGATCAACGCCCGCTGGGGCGATCGCGTCAACGTGAGCTTCTCAACCCTGACCTGTCTGGAAGTGATGGCGGGGGGCGTCTCCAAAGGTCACGCGCTGGAAGCGGTCGCGAAACGTCTGGGTTTCGCGCTGAAAGACTGCATCGCTTTTGGTGATGGCATGAACGACGCTGAAATGCTCTCCATGGCAGGCAAGGGCTGCATCATGCAGAACGCGCATCAGCGTCTGAAAGATCTGCACCCGGAACTGGAAGTGATTGGTTCCAACGCTGATAACGCGGTACCGAAATACCTGCGCAAGCTGTTCCTTGAATAATCTTCATTCGGTTGTTTGTTGACCAGATGTCAACTGAAGAGTCCGCTACAATGCCTGTCCTTCTTTCTGAGAGACAAGCATTGTGGCGCTACTCATTATCACCACTATCCTGTGGGCCTTCTCCTTTAGCCTGATTGGCGAGTACCTTGCCGGTTCGGTCGACAGCTACTTCTCGGTGCTGATGCGCGTGGGGCTGGCGGCGCTGGTATTCCTGCCGTTTCTGCGCACGCGTGGTCAATCGCTGAAAACGATTGTGCTGTACATGCTGGTGGGCGCGATGCAGTTGGGCATCATGTATCTGTTCAGCTTCCGGGCTTACGTCTATTTGTCCGTCTCTGAATTCCTGCTCTTTACCGTGTTGACGCCGCTCTATATTACGTTGATTTATGACCTGCTCAGCAGGCGTCGTCTGCGCTGGGGATACCTGCTAAGCGCGGCGCTGGCGGTGATTGGCGCGGCAATTATTCGCTATGACAAAGTCAGCGATCACTTCTGGACCGGGTTGATGTTCGTCCAGCTCGCCAACATCAGTTTCGCCATCGGCATGGTGGGCTACAAACGCCTGATGGAAACCCGCCCGATGCCTCAGCACAATGCATTTGCGTGGTTCTATATGGGCGCGGCGATTGTCGCGGTATCGGCGTGGTTTCTGCTCGGTAACCCGCAAAAGCTGCCGACCACGTCGGTGCAGTGGGGCGTTCTGGTCTGGCTGGGCGTGGTGGCGTCAGGGCTGGGTTACTTCCTGTGGAACTACGGCGCGACGCAGGTCGACGCCGGAACGCTCGGGATAATGAACAACGTGCACGTCCCGGCGGGGCTGCTGGTCAACCTCGCCATCTGGCAGCAGCAACCGCACTGGCCGAGCTTCCTTATTGGGGGAGCGGTGATCCTGGCTTCACTGTGGGTCCATCGCCGCTGGGTCGCTCCGCGCTCCGCACAAACGGAAGATGGTCGCACGCGTGGTTCCGCGCTGAGCGAATAAACGCTTCTGTCACCGGCTGACGCTGCTCGCCATCGCGCACGGCAGCGTACAGACGGCTCCACAGTCCTTCACCCAGGGTTTTGGTCACCACCAGGCCCTGGCGTTCAAAACTCTCCACCACCCAGTGCGGCAGCGCCGCGATGCCCATATTGGCGGCAACCATCTGAATCAACAGCAGGGTGTTATCCACGCTTTTCAGCTGCGGGCTAATACCTGCCGGCTGCAGGAAATGACGCCAGATATCCAGGCGACTGCGCTGAACCGGATAAATCAGCAGCGTTTCTGTTGCCAGGTCTTCCGGCGTGATGCGCGTTTTAGCCGCCAGCGGATGATCCGGTGCCAGCACCAGGCGCACTTCAAAATCAAACATCGGCGAATAGTGCAGGCCGCTGCGCGGCAGAATGTCGGAGGTCATCACCAGATCCAACTCACCCTGCTGCAGCGAGGGTTGCGGGTCGAACGTCACACCGGATTTAAAATCCATCTCCACCTGCGGCCACTTCTGGCGGAAGTTCTCAAGCGCAGGGGTCAGCCATTGAATACAGCTGTGGCACTCAATGGCGATGCGCAGTTTTGTCTGCTGCGGCTCGTTACAGGACTGTAGCGCGCTGGCGATCTGCGGCAGGACCTGATTCGCCAGTTGAAGAAGAATTTCACCCTGCGGCGTAAAGCGCAGAGGTTGGCTCTTACGCACAAAAAGACGAAATCCGAGGCGTTGTTCCAGATCGCTGAACTGGTGAGAAAGGGCAGACTGGGTCTGGTGCAGCGTGGCTGCCGCCGCCGCGAGCGATCCGCAGTTCCGCAACGCTTGCAGCGTTTTCAGGTGTTTTATCTCGATCATGAAAGTCCTTCACTTCGCCATGAACATTTTGCGCTTGAGGAATATACAGTACCTGCCAATTATAGATGTGTAAACATCTGGACGTCTAAATAGCAAAATTCACAAGGGGCATAACATGACAATCCGCAATCACACTCTCGGTTTCCCTCGCGTTGGCCTGCGTCGCGAGCTGAAAAAAGCGCAAGAAAGCTACTGGGCGGGTAACGCTACCCGTGAAGAACTACTGACCGTGGGGCGCGAGCTGCGCGCTCGTCACTGGGATCAGCAAAAGCAGGCGGGCATTGACCTGCTGCCGGTGGGCGATTTCGCCTGGTACGACCATGTTCTGACGACCAGCCTGCTGCTGGGCAACGTGCCGGCTCGTCATCAGAACAAAGATGGATCGGTAGATATCGATACCCTGTTCCGCATCGGCCGTGGTCGTGCGCCAGCGGGTGAACCCGCGGCAGCGGCGGAAATGACCAAGTGGTTTAACACCAACTATCACTATATGGTGCCGGAGTTCGTAAAAGGTCAGCAGTTCAAACTGACCTGGACACAGCTTCTGGACGAAGTCGACGAAGCGCTGGCGCTGGGCCACCAGGTAAAACCGGTGCTGCTCGGACCGGTAACCTACCTGTGGCTGGGCAAAGTCAAAGGCGAGCCGTTTGACCGCCTCAGCCTGCTGAAGGACATTCTGCCCGTCTACAAACAGGTACTGATTGAGCTGGGTAAACGCGGCATTCAGTGGGTGCAAATCGACGAACCTGCTTTGGTGCTTGAGCTGCCCCAGGTTTGGCTCGATGCCTTCAAACCGGCGTATGACGCGCTTACCGGGCAGGTGAAGCTGTTGCTGACCACCTATTTCGAGGGCGTGACGCCTAACCTGAGCACGATTGCCGCGCTGCCGGTTCAGGGTCTGCATGTTGACCTGGTTCACGGCAAAGATGACGTGAAGGACCTGCACAAACGTCTGCCCGCAGACTGGCTGCTCTCAGCGGGGCTGGTAAACGGTCGTAACGTCTGGCGTGCCGATCTCACCGAAAAGTATGCTCAAATTAAAGACATTGTCGGTAAACGTGAGCTGTGGGTGGCCTCATCATGTTCACTGCTGCACAGCCCGATCGATCTGAGCGTGGAGACCCGTCTCGACCCGGAAGTGAAAAGCTGGTTTGCCTTCGCCCTGCAAAAATGTGAAGAACTGGCGCTGCTGCGCGACGCGCTGAACAGCGGTGACACGGCGGCGATTACCGAATGGAGCGCCCCGATTCAGGCGCGCCGTCATTCGGCACGCGTGCATAATCCGGCAGTGGAAAAACGTCTGGCGGCCATCACCGCTCAGGACAGCCAGCGCCAGAGTCCGTATGAAGTCCGTGCCGAAGCCCAGCGCGCCCGCTTCAACCTGCCCGCATGGCCAACCACGACGATCGGTTCATTTCCACAAACGACCGAGATCCGCGGCCTGCGTCTCGACTTCAAAAAGGGCAATCTGGATGCGAATCACTACCGTACCGGCATTGCTGAGCACATCAGGCAGGCGATCATCGAGCAGGAGCGTTTAGGTCTGGACGTGCTGGTGCACGGTGAAGCCGAGCGTAACGACATGGTGGAATACTTCGGTGAACACCTGGACGGCTTCGTGTTTACCCAGAATGGCTGGGTGCAGAGCTACGGTTCCCGCTGCGTGAAGCCACCGGTGGTGATCGGTGACGTCAGCCGCCCGGAAGCGATTACGGTGGCGTGGGCGAAGTATGCTCAGTCTCTGACCGACAAGCCGGTAAAAGGCATGCTGACCGGGCCGGTGACCATTCTGTGCTGGTCGTTCCCGCGTGAAGACGTGACCCGTGAAACCATTGCGAAGCAAATCGCGCTGGCGCTGCGTGATGAGGTGGCGGATCTGGAAGACGCTGGCATTGGCATTATCCAGATTGACGAACCGGCGTTACGAGAAGGTTTGCCGCTGCGCCGCAGCGACTGGGATGACTATCTGAAGTGGGGCGTGGAAGCCTTCCGCATCAATGCTGCGGTGGCGAAAGACGACACGCAGATCCACACCCATATGTGTTACTGCGAATTTAACGACATTATGGATTCCATTGCCGCGCTGGATGCCGACGTGATCACCATCGAGACCTCGCGTTCAGATATGGAGCTGCTCGAGTCGTTTGAAGAGTTCGACTATCCAAACGAAATCGGACCGGGGGTGTACGACATTCACTCCCCGAACGTGCCGAGCGTGGAGTGGATTGAAGCCCTGCTGAAAAAAGCCGCTCAGCGTATTCCGGCAGAGCGCCTGTGGGTGAACCCGGACTGCGGCCTGAAAACCCGCGGCTGGCCGGAAACCCGCGCAGCGCTCGCCAACATGGTGAAGGCAGCGCAGAATTTGCGTCAGGGGTAAGTCTGCGCATTTCCCGCCGCCTGATACTCTACTCAGGCGGCATTTTCCGTCATTGCAATCCGCTTGCCTGCCGCGTCAAAGAGATGCAGATAAGCCTCCTGCACGGTCAGCGTGATACGTTGCTGCGCAGGCAGACTCAGTTGCTGGAAGGATTTCAGGCACACGGCATGCCCTGCCACGTCCAGCCACACCAGGGTTGAATCTCCCTGCAGTTCGCATAACCGCGTTTTCCCGCTCAGGCTAAAATCCCCCGGCTGCTGATAACCCAGGTGTTCAGGGCGGATCGCGACAAATACCGATTCCCCCTCCTGAATGTCTGCGGGCTGACGCGAAAGCGGGAAGACGGTATCAGGGTCGATATGCAATGCCCCCTGCTGCCAGACGGCGGGTAACATATTGATTTTTGGCGTACCGATGAATTCGGCCACGAAGCGGTTCGCCGGGGTGTTGTACAGTTCAAGCGGCGTACCCGTTTGCTCAATATTGCCTTTACACATCACCACGATACGGTCGGCCAGCGTCATCGCCTCGACCTGATCGTGCGTGACGTAAATCATGGTGTTTTTCAGGGTATTATGGAGTTGCTGGATCTCCTGGCGCATTTCAACCCGCAGAGCGGCGTCAAGGTTGGAAAGGGGTTCGTCAAACAGGAACAGCGCGGGCTGCTGGACAATGGAACGACCTATCGCCACGCGCTGGCGCTGGCCGCCGGAGAGGTGTTGCGGAAGCCTGTCGAGCAGCTCGTCCAGCCTGAGCATGTTGGCGGCATGGGTGATGCGCTGCGCAATGTCGGCCTCCGGGGTGCGGATATTGCGTAAGCCAAAGGCGAGGTTCTCCCGTACGGTCATATGCGGATAAAGTGCATAGGACTGGAAAACCATCGACAAGCTCCGCTTGCCCGCCGCCAGGTGGGTGACATCCTCATTGCCCATCATCAGCATGCCACTGTCTGGCGCCTCTAATCCCGCGATCATGCGCAGCAGCGTCGATTTCCCGCACCCGGAGGGGCCCACAAGAACGATAAATTCTCCTGATGCTATCTCCAGTGACAGATCCGCCACGATGACGTTTTTATCGTACTTTTTATGAATATGTCGTAATGAAAGGGCGGTCATAATGTCTCCTGAGCCCCTTGCAGGGCAGAAATCAGCATCAGCACTTCATGAGTTTTATGGACAAGCAGAGCGGTATCTCCCCGCGCTTCAACATTAAGGCGAACCAGCGGCTCGGTGTTTGAGGCGCGGAGGTTAAAACGCCAGTCTGTGAAGGACAGGCTCAGGCCGTCGCAGTTGTCGCGTTCGCATGCGACCGGGGCATAGTGCGCGGCGACGTCATTGAGGAGTGCGGCGGGCTCGTTGACCGTCAGGTTGATTTCACCAGACACCGGATAGCGGGCCTGTGCGTGACGCATAAGATGAGAGAGCGGCTGCGCGTCTGCGCCCAGGATCTGGAGCATCAGGATCAGCGGGATCATGCCGCTATCGCAGTAGCCAAAATCGCGAAAATAGTGATGGCCACTCATCTCGCCGCCGTAAATGGCATTTTCCCTTCGCATCCGGGCTTTCAGGAAGGCATGCCCGGTTTTACTCACGATTGCGCTACCGCCGCAACGGGCGACCGTGTCGAGCGTGTTCCAGATTAAGCGGGGATCAAGAATGATGCGGCTGCCGGGATAGCGTCGCAGAAAATGTTCGGCAAACAGCCCCACGAGATAATAGTTCTCAACGTAATCCCCGCGCTCGTCGAAGAAAGAGCAACGATCGAAATCGCCATCCCAGGCGATGCCAGCATCGGCGTGATGTTCGATGACGGCCAGTCGGGTGCTTTGCCGGTTTTCAGGCAGCATCGGGTTAGGTACGCCAGCGGGAAAGCGGCCATCTGGCTGGTGATGAATACGGATAAACTCGACCGGTACACCGGCACGCTTTAAGCCCTCATCAAGCGCATCTAGCGCCGGACCTGCTGTGCCGTGCCCGGCGTTGACCACCAGGCGTAACGTTCGCGTTGGGGACGTAGTGATGAATCGCAGCAGAGCGTTCACCCAGGCCGGGCGATTGTCGAAGGGAAAAATGCCCCCACGACGCACGCAGGGTGGAAAGCGGTTCTGTTCTGCCAGCGCTTTGATCTCCAGCAGACCGTTGTCATTACTGATCGGGCGCGCCTCAAGGCCAACCAGCTTAAAGCCGTTATAATGGGCGGGATTGTGGCTCGCCGTCACCTGGATCCCTCCGTCTGCCCGCAATTCCCGGGTGGCGAAATAGACCTCTTCCGTACCGGTCATGCCCAGGTCGATAACATCGACGCCGCCTGCGGTAAGCCCGTCGATCAGGGCCGTTTTTAGCGCCCCCGAGCTGAGGCGGACATCAGCGCCTACTACCACGCGCCGGGGATGCAGCCAGACGGCGTACGCCCTTCCGATGCGACGCGCAATGTCAGGGGTGAGATTGACGTCAACTTCGCCACGAATGTCATAGGTTTTAAAGCACGTTAGTTCATCCATAGTTCACTCTTATCTTAAGCAGGGTAATCTCATGCCGTATCACGCTCGATAAGCCGGTGTTCCAGCGCAACGTGGGTGACGGGGCCATTGTTCAGAAGCAGATCAACCGCGATTTCACCTTTACGTTCGGCATCCTGCGCGATGGTGGTAAGTCCAGGCCCGTTATACTGCCGGGCGGTATTGTCGAATCCGGTAATGGCGACCCGGCCAGGTATAGCAAGATGCTGTCGCTGGCAATAATTCACCGCGCCGATGGCAAAACGATCGGATAAGCAGATCAGCGCCGTGATCTCAGGGTGTGCCGTCAGCAATGCTTCCGCTGCCCGTTCGCCGTGTGGCTCATCGTGATGGGTTTCACACAGCCAGCAGTCGCTGAGCGTAATACCGTGCTCTTGAAACGCGTCGCGGCAGGCATTCACGCGGGTCAGCATGAGTTGGTTATCCCCCGTCACGCGGTGGGTCAGAGGGCGCATCCCGCGCGCGTTCGGGTGAGACGGGAAGGCAATAATGCCGAAATGGCGATGACCCTTTTGTATCAGGTAGTGGGTGATATCACGCATGGCGCGTGTGTTATCCACCGACACGCTGCTGAACTGCGGAAGCTGAAAATCGAGCGTCACCACGGGCAGATTACGGGCCAGGGTTTGTTGAATAATGGCGGCGCTGTTATGCGTGGCGTTGAGAATATACCCGTCCACCAGGGTAGTGAGCGATGAAGGCCCTTTTTGAAGCGGGATCAGCACCAGATTAATATTACGGTCTTCGCAGCGGGTCGCGACGCCGCGCATCAGGCTGACGTCATGCGGATCGATAAAAACATAGCTCATGGCATCGTTAAAAATGACGCCGATCGCCCCGGATTTTCCGGTGCGCAAAGCCCGGGCGAGTTTATCCGGCCCCTGAAATCCAACCTGACGGGCGTGCCCAAGTATCTTTTCACGTAATTCAGCAGACAGCTTTTCGGGATTATTCCACGCGTTAGATACCGTGGTATGTGAAATACCCATCTCCGCTGCCAGCGATTTAATCGTCACGTTTTTATTCTTTCTTTTGCTAAATGAATTAGGCATTTTATATTCATGTAAATTATTTATGAGGCGTAATTAAATAAATAATAGCGGCTGAGTTTATCGTTAAATATAAATAGTTTTGTGATTTGTTTAACGTTAAACATAAAAAAGGGGTGTTAGCTTACGCACCATTCACAGAGTGCAGCAGTGAGCTATTAACACTTATCGACATCAGGGAGATATAACGTGAGAGTTGCAGAAGCAGCAAAATTAATAGCATCGGTAATATTCCTCTTTTTTCTTACCGGTTGCGGGCCTGATGATAAAAAAGAGACACAATCCGGGGCGCGTGAAACAATCAAAATGTGGGTCACACCCACCGTCAATGAAGAAGCTTTCTGGAGTAAAATAGTGGCGGAATGGAATAAAGACCCTGCCCATATGCCCGTCGAATTTACCGCTATTCCTGCCGCAAACAGTTCAGAAGAAGCGATAATGAACGCGCTGGCATCAGGGACTGAACCGGATATTTCAACCAATATATTTATTGGTTTTGCCAGCCAGCTTGTTGATGTCGGGCAGATAGAAGATCTCTCCAGAATGCCGGGTTTTCAGGAAACGATTCAGAAACGGCAAATGACTTCTCTGCTGTCAGCCTGGCAATTAAACGGCAAACAAACGGTACTGCCGGTATATATCAACCCGATTGTCTGGTGGTGGCGTGGCGATTTACTGAAGCAATACGGTTTTGATCGGGTACCGGTTAGCTACGATGAACTTTACGCGCTGGCGAAGCGTCGGGCGGCGGATAATCACGGCTATGTGTTACAGCTTACGGCAGGTAAAAACTGGTGGGAACGCTGGTTCGACTTCATTCCGCTGTTCTACGCCCAGAGCCACGGCAAGCCGTATCTGGTCGACAAAAAACCTGCGCTGACCACGCCTGCTGGCGAGGCCGTGCTGACCTTCATGGGCAACGTTTTTAATAATAAGTGGAGCAGCTACGACTTCACCTCTGCCGAGGATCCGCTCGCAACGGGGCAGGTTATCGCCTCAGCGCGCGGACCGTGGGATTTAGCCCGCTATCGCAAGCAGTATCCGGACATATTAAAAACGATTCAGATCGGTCCGATGCTGACCGAGACGGGCATTGAACACCCCTATACGTTCGGCGACAGCAAAGGTCTGGTGATCTTCAGTTCCAGTAAGCGAAAGGCGCAGGCCTGGCAGTTTATGCAGTGGGTCTTCAGTAACCCTGAACATGACCGGCTGTGGCTTGAGTTGACAGGGATGCCGCCCGCCCGCGCGGATTTAATGAGTAATCCGATCTTTGTCAGTTACTTCAAACAAAATCCGCTAGAGAAACAGATCGCCTCGTGGGTGGACGTCGCGCTTCCTCCTGCAGCAACAAACCAGACGACAGAAATACAGCGCAGCATGACGCAGATGCTTGAGCGCGTGATATTCAAAACCAGTACGCCTGCCGACGCGCTGAAACAATCTCAGCAGGAAATCAGCGCCCTCACGGGCCAGTAGGGGGCATGATGGCTGGATATGAATCCCGAACCGGAGGCCTGCTGGCCTCCACCTGGATTGGCTATTCGCTGCTATTCTGGTTCTACCCCCTTGCCTGGCTGGTGGTGCTGAGCGTGACCCGCTGGCAGTTTATCGGCGCACCGCAATTTACCGGTTTGCAGAATATTATTGGCGTACTGCACGATGCATTATTCTGGACATCCATGTGGAACATTTGCCGCTTTTTAATGTGGTATGTCCCGATCGTGTTTATTACCGCGCTGTTTTTTGCTGCCGGATTACGCAGGATTAACTATGGCCGGGGGTTTATCGCCTTAAGCTTTTTACTGGCAAATATCTCGTCAGGGGTGGCGTACTCAATTGTCTTTTCCCGTCTTTTTAATGAGTATGGCCCGGTTAACCGCTTATTGTCTGCGTGGTTTGGGATTTCCGTGCCGTGGTTTACCAACCCTGACTGCGCCATGCTATCCATTGCGCTTATCGTGACCTGGAAATTTGTCGGTTATTACGGATTAATTCTCTATTCCGGCATGCAGGCTATTCCATCGGATATTTATAGTGCGGCTATTCTCGATAAAACCGGGCGTTTTCAGAAAGGTTGGGCAATAACGCTGCCGATGATGAATCCGCAAATTGTGATGGTGATGGTGCTGGCTATTACGGTGGCATTCAGTATTTTTACAGAGCCCTATTTAATTACCGGTGGGGGGCCACTAAACAGTACTACCAGTCCCATGGTGGTCATGTACGAAGCCGCGTTTCAAAATATGAAACCTACCTGGGCTGCTGCCATGTCGATTATCGTCGCTGCCTGCAGTTTCCTGATGATCTGGCTATTTCGTCGGTTATTCGAAAAACACATTGAGATTGTATGAATGAAAAAACTCACGCCCCTGAGCCTGCTAATTCATGCGCTGATGTTTATTCTGGCGTTAAGCTGGCTCTATCCGTTTGTCTGGATGGTCGTGTCATCCCTGAAGCCTACAGCACAGATTTATACCACGGATCTCTTTTCGGGCACGCTGACGCTCGAAAATTACACTTTCCTTTTCGATAACAGCAACCGGGCCGATAAGCCGTTTCTGCGCACGCTGTTTAACTCGCTTTTCGTCTCTGTCACCGTGACCGCGAGCGTGACCGTCACCTCCATGCTGGTGGGGTATGCGCTGGCAAAAACGGAATTCTGGGGCAAAAACGCTTTCCGTAATCTGTTGATTGTGCAGATGGTTTTCCCGGTTTTCATGTTCATCATTCCACAGTTTGTGCTGATGCGTGAGCTCGGTCTGATCAACCGTTACAGCGCCATGATCCTGCCTTATGCAATGAGTGCCTGGGGGATCTTTATGGTGTCTCAGAGCTTCAAGGGTACGCCCAACGATTACCTGTACGCCGCGCGTCTGGATCATGCCAGCCTGTGGGCCATTCTGCGGCACGTCATGATGCCGCTGAACAAGTCCATTCTGGCGATCGTGGCGCTATTTACCTTCTCAAGCTCGTGGGACAACTTCCTCTGGCCGCTGATTGTCATGCGCGATGCCGACAAAATGCCGTTTTCGGTGCTGCTGGCCACCTTCAGTAAATCCTACGGCGTTTATCTGGGGCCAGTGATGGCGGGAGCCGTGGTGCAAATGCTGCCGGTCATCGTGTTGTTTATCCTGTTCCGGAAATATTTCCTGCAGGGCATGTCGTTATCACTGAAATAAGGAATGTACGGTGAACAAACAACCCTGGTGGCAGGCCTGTACCTGTTACCAAATTTATCTGCCGTCGTTTTGCGATGGTAACGGTGACGGGCTGGGTGATTTCCCAGGCCTGCTCTCAAAAGTGGATTACCTGAGCGCGTTAGGCATCGGTGCCATCTGGATCACGCCGTTTTACCCCTCTCCTCTGGTGGATAACGGGTATGACATTAGTGATTACTGCGCCGTCGACCCACGATTCGGCACGCTGACCGATTTTCGCGACGTCGTTCATCGCTGCCATGAAAAGGGGATCCGGGTCATTATCGATCTGGTGCTTAATCATGTCTCTTCGCAGCATCCGTGGTTTCAGGATGCCTGGAATAATCCCGCAAGCCGCTATCGGGACTATTTTCTTTTCAGCGCGCACCCTAACAACTGGGAGTCATTTTTTTCCGGCAGCGCCTGGAGCCCGGAGCCGGACACCGGCGAGTTTTACTACCATAAATTCGCGCCTGAGCAGGTCGATCTTAACTGGGCGAACCCCGCGGTTGAGCAGGAAATGCTTCAGGTCATTGATTTCTGGCAGGCACAGGGCGTGGATGGCTTCCGCTTCGACGTGATTAATTTCCTCAGTACGCGCGGCATCGGGCCTGACAATCCGGAGAAAGCGGGAGTACAGCAGCATGAGCATGACGTGAATCAGCCGGGACTCATCGGCACGCTGCAGCGCGTATGCCAACATGCCAGGCAGCAAGGGGATGTTTTCCTGATCGGCGAAATCGGCAGCGAGGAGAGGGAGACCCTGGCCCGTTATCAGGCCCCGTCGCTGATGGACGTGGTCTTTAACTTCAATATTGGCAGCCAGAAAACCTTCGATGCGGCACGCCTGTGCGACGAGATTAACGCCACGCTGGCGCTGCAGTCTGGCCTGCCGACGCTATTCTTTTCCAGCCACGATATGCCGCGCATGATTAGCCGCTTTGGTGAAGGCCCGCATGACGCCGCCCGGGCGTTGGCCGTTCTGGCGCTACAGCTGACCGTGCGCGGCGTACCGTTTATTTTTCAGGGTGACGAGTTGGGGATGCCCGACTATGTGCCTCAGACGGTCGGGCAGATTTTTGATATTCAGGGAAAAACCTTCTACGACACGGCCATGCGGCAGGGGTGCAGTGCCGCCGACGCGCTGGCGCAGGCCATTGAACATTCACGGGATGGGTCCCGCGCCCCCTTCCTCTGGTGCGACGCACCGTTTGCGGGCTTTTCCACATCCACGCCGTGGATGCCCGTCAGCCAGGACTATCCCTTGCTCAATGCCGAACATCAGATATCGACGCCCGGCTCGTTGTGGCGTCAGTACCAGACCTTCATTGCGCTTCGGGCCGCCATCGGGGCGCTACAGCATGGGGAGTGCAGCCTACTGAAGCGCCATAAGGCGTGCGTCTGGTTTACCCGAACAACGGCGCAGGAACAGGTCTGGGTGGCCGTGAATTTTGGCCAGCCGGTACAAAACCCATTGTGGGCCATTGAAGCGGATGTCCTGTACGGCCAAAACGCGCAGCAGCTGGATAAAAATCAAATTCTGATAAAAAGGAGTGTATATGAACAGACACGGTAAGAATCCGTTGATCACCCCGAGCGACGTGGTGCCTTCTCTGCCAGGACGGAAAGTGGAGTGCGTCTTTAACGCCGGGGTAACGGAGTATCATGGGGAGATTATCCTGCTGCTTCGGGTTGCCGAGAGCGTGATAAATGATGACCCACAGAAGATCGTCGTTCCGCTTCTGGTGCAGCAGTCCGGCGGCTGGCAGGCGGCAACAAAAACGTTCGAACGCAACGACCCGCGCTATGATTTTAGCGACCCGCGTACCATTGTGCTGAAAAGCGACCCGGCTCAGGTCTGGCTGACGTCAATGTCCCACCTGCGCCTGGCGCGAAGCCAGGACGGTGTAAATTTCACCATCGATCAACAGCCGTTTATTACCGCCGACAGCCGCTATGAGGAATTTGGCTGTGAAGATGCGCGTATCACCCTGATTGACGATGTCTGGTACATCAATTACTCCGCCGTGTCATCGCTGGGTATCTCCACCGCGCTGGCGACCACCGTTGATTTTATCTCCGTCGACAAGAAAGGGCTGATTTTCTGCCCTGATAACCGCGACGTCTGTTTCTTCCCGGAGAAGGTTGGCGGATCCTTCCGGGCGCTTACCCGGCCCGCGCCCTGCCATTTCGGCCACCCGGAAATCTGGATCTGCGAATCGCCCGATATGCTGCACTGGGGAAACCACCGGCATCTGCTGGGACGCTCGGGAGACGAATGGGATGCGCTGAAGTCGGGTGGCGGCGCGCCGCTGATCAAGACCGCGCGCGGCTGGCTGGAGATTTATCACGGCGTTGACGCTAGCCAGCGTTATTGCCTGGGCGCTCTGCTTCTGGATCTTGAGGATCCGCTCACCCTCATCGCCAAATCTTCCGTACCGCTGCTGGAGCCGAGCGCGCCCTATGAGCGTGAAGGCTTTTTCGGTAACGTCGTCTTTACCTGCGGGGCGCTGGTGCGTAATGACACGTTGCATATCTGGTATGGTGCGGCGGATGAGCGTATCGCCCTGGCCACGCTGCCGATGGAC
>NZ_JTLF01000362.1:0-20705 GCF_000798855.1 Enterobacter sp. ZOR0014
CGCGTTGCTTACCGGACCTACGAAACTGTAGCCCCGGTAAGCAACGCGCCACCGGGGACAAACGGGTTAAATATCGATATTCGCCGCTTTCAGCGCGTTCTCTTCGATGAAGGCACGGCGTGGTTCAACCGCATCGCCCATCAACGTCGTGAACAGCTGGTCGGCTGCAATCGCATCTTTCACGGTGACGCGCAGCATACGACGGCTTTCTGGATCCATGGTGGTTTCCCACAGCTGATCCGGGTTCATTTCACCCAGACCTTTATAACGCTGGATAGAAAGACCGCGACGGGACTCTTTCACCAGCCAGTCCAGCGCCTGCTCGAAGCTGGCTACCGGCTGACGGCGTTCACCACGTTCGATAAACGCATCGTCTTCGATCAGACCGCGCAGCTTCTCGCCGAGAGTGCAGATACGACGATATTCCGGACCGGTCACGAATTCATGCTCGAGCGGGTAGTCGGTGTCGACGCCGTGGGTGCGCACGCGAACAATCGGCTCGAACTGCTGGGCCGCGTTCTGCTGAACGTCAAATTTCCACTGGCTACCGTGCTGCTCTTTCTCGTTCAGCTCGCTCACCAGGGTGTTCACCCAGCGGGTAACTGCCTGTTCGTCGCTCAGTTCGGCTTCAGTCAGGGTTGGCTGATAGATCAGCTCCTTCAGCAGCGCTTTCGGATAACGACGCTCCATACGACCAATCATTTTCTGAGTGGCGTTGAACTCAGAAACCAGACGCTCCAGCGGCTCGCCGGCCAGTGCAGGGGCATGAGAGTTCGCGTGCAGGGTTGCACCGTCAAGCGCGATCGCGATTTGGTACTGATCCATCGCATCGTCATCTTTAATGTACTGTTCCTGCTTGCCTTTCTTCACTTTGTACAGCGGTGGCTGTGCAATGTAGACGTGGCCACGTTCAACGATTTCCGGCATCTGACGATAGAAGAAGGTCAACAGCAGCGTACGGATGTGCGAGCCGTCGACGTCCGCATCGGTCATGATGATGATGCTGTGATAACGCAGTTTGTCCGGGTTGTACTCGTCACGCCCAATACCGCAGCCCAGCGCGGTGATAAGCGTCGCTACTTCCTGAGAAGAGAGCATTTTGTCGAAGCGCGCCTTCTCAACGTTGAGGATTTTACCCTTCAACGGCAGGATTGCCTGGTTCTTACGGTTACGGCCCTGCTTCGCAGAACCGCCCGCGGAGTCCCCTTCCACAAGGTACAGTTCAGAGAGCGCCGGGTCACGTTCCTGGCAGTCAGCCAGCTTGCCTGGCAGACCCGCTAAGTCCAGAGCGCCTTTACGACGGGTCATTTCACGGGCTTTACGCGCCGCTTCACGAGCACGTGCCGCGTCAATAATTTTGCCGACAACGATTTTCGCGTCAGACGGGTTTTCCAGCAGGTATTCGCTCAGCAGTTCGTTCATCTGCTGTTCAACCGCCGATTTCACCTCAGAAGAGACCAGCTTATCTTTGGTCTGTGATGAGAACTTCGGATCCGGCACCTTCACGGAGACAACGGCAATCAAACCTTCACGGGCATCGTCGCCGGTGGCGCTGACTTTCGCTTTTTTGCTATAGCCTTCTTTGTCCATGTAGGCGTTCAGGGTACGGGTCATCGCCGCGCGGAAGCCCGCCAGGTGCGTACCGCCGTCACGCTGTGGAATGTTGTTGGTGAAGCAGTAGATGTTTTCCTGGAAACCATCGTTCCACTGCAGCGCCACTTCAACGCCGATACCGTCTTTTTCTGTGGAGAAGTAGAAGATATTCGGGTGAATTGGCGTTTTATTCTTGTTCAGATACTCAACGAACGCCTTGATCCCGCCTTCGTAGTGGAAGTGGTCTTCTTTGTTGTCACGCTTGTCGCGCAGACGAATCGACACACCGGAGTTCAGGAACGACAGTTCACGCAGGCGTTTCGCCAGGATGTCATACTCGAATTCGGTGACGTTGGTGAAGGTTTCGAGGCTCGGCCAGAAACGCACCATGGTACCGGTTTTGTCGGTGTCGCCAGTGACGGCCAGCGGTGCCTGCGGCACGCCGTGCGTATAAAGCTGACGGTGAATTTTGCCTTCACGCTGGATAACCAGCTCCAGCTTCTGCGACAGGGCGTTAACCACGGAGACGCCTACGCCGTGCAGGCCGCCGGAAACTTTATAGGAGTTATCGTCAAACTTACCGCCTGCGTGCAGAACGGTCATGATCACTTCCGCAGCAGAGACCCCCTCTTCCGGGTGAATACCGGTTGGGATGCCACGGCCATCATCAGTGACGGAGACGGAGTTGTCCGCATGGATGGTGACCACGATGTCTTTACAGTGACCCGCGAGCGCTTCGTCGATAGCGTTATCTACCACCTCGAATACCATGTGGTGCAGACCGGTGCCGTCATCCGTGTCGCCGATATACATACCCGGGCGCTTACGCACCGCATCCAGCCCTTTCAGGACTTTGATACTGGAGGAGTCATAAGAATTCGACATCAACGTTTCTCGCTCATTTCAACTTGGGTTAATCCGTTATTTTACCCTTTTCCACGGTAAACATCTTCGAATTTTCGTCCGACATGTCCATAACGTGTTCAGCGCTAATCGCGCTGACGAAAACCTGCGACTGCGTGGCTTTTAAGCGGCTGGCAAGCAGCCCGCGCCGCGCGTCGTCAAGTTCCGAGGCAAAATCATCTATCAGGTACAGGCAGCGTCGCCCGCTCTCGCGAGTGAGGAACTCTCCCTGCGCCAGGCGCAGTGCGCACATCAGGAGCTTGAGTTGCCCGCGCGACAATGTGTCTTCCACCGGCGCACCGTCGGCACGAATGCGGAAATCCGCCTTGTGCGGGCCGTGCGCGGTGTAGGTCAGCATGCGGTCGCGCTCGAAGTTTCTCTCTAACACCTCGGCATAATCCGTCTCTTTCTCCCAGCCGCGCTGGAAGGAGAAGGTGAGAGAGAACTCGGGTAAAAACTGTTTGCAGGTGTCGGCCATGTCTTCGGCGATACCTGCGCTGTATTCGGCACGCCAGCGGCTGATCTGTTCCGCGAGAGGGATAAGCTCCAAATCCCACGGGCGCAGCTGGGCGTAACGGGTGACCTGGCGCAACGCGGCGTTACGCTGCTTGAGCAGGCGCTTCAGGTTGCTCCAGGCGTTAAAGAAACCGGCTTCGTTGTGAAAGCATCCCCAGTCGAGGAATGCTCTTCTGTATTTGGGGCCGCCGTTGAGTAAAGTAAACCCCTCGGGCGTAATCAGCTGCATCGGCATGAGCAGCGCCAGCTCCGCCACCTTGTGGCCGTCGGTGCCGTCGATGCGTACCTTGCTGTCGCCCTGCTTGTCTTTGGTCAGGCCAATGGCGGTTTCTCGCTCCGCCCCCTGCAAACGCCCATGCAGAACAAAAGATTCCTGCTCGTGGCGAATGACGCGGCCAATCTGCAAACTGCGAAACGCCCGACCATGGCCGAGCGTATAGATGGCTTCCAGCACGCTGGTTTTGCCACTGCCGTTTGCGCCAACCAGGAAGTTAAAGCCAGGGGAGAGAGCGAGATCCGCGCTTTCGATGTTGCGAAAGTCGCGGATCAACAGACGGGTGAGCGACATTACAGTCTCATTGGCATGACAACATAAGCCGCGCTTTGGCTGGCAGCATCTTCAATCTGTACGCTCGATACGGAGTCGGTCAGCAGAATGCGCACGTTCTCGCATTTCAGCGCGTTCAACACGTCCAGCACATAGCTGACGTTGAAGCCGATTTCCATCTCGGTTCCGGCGTAGGTGACGTCCAGAATCTCTTCTGCCTCTTCCTGCTCCGGGTTATTGGCGGTGATTTTGATCTGGTTTTCACTCACGTACAGACGCACGCCGCGGAATTTCTCGTTAGAGAGAATGGCGGCACGGGCAAACGCCTGCTTGAGGCTATCGCAGCCCGCTTCCAGCGTCTTGTCCGGGTTCTTCGGCAATACGCGGCGATAATCCGGGAAACGGCCGTCAACCAGCTTCGAAGTGAAGACAAAATCGCCCACATGCGCGCGGATGTTGTTGCTGCCGATCTGCACGCGCAGCGGCGTGTCGCCACCGTCGAGCATACGCATCAGCTCAATCACCCCTTTACGCGGCACGATCACCGAATGGTTTGGCAGCGAGTCGCCAATCGGCATAGAACAGACCGCCAGACGGTGGCCGTCGGTCGCTACGGTACGCAGCTCTTCGCCTTCGGTTTCGAACAGCATGCCGTTTAAGTAGTAACGAACGTCCTGATGCGCCATGGAGAACTGCGTGGCTTCAATCAAACGCTTCATCGTCGCCTGCGGCAGGGTGAATTCAACTTCACTCTGCCAGTCGTCCAGGTTCGGGAAGTCTGCAGCAGGCAGCGTGGAGAGCGAAAAACGGCTGCGGCCAGAGCGCACCAGCATACGGTCGCCTTCCAGCTGCACGGCAATTTCAGCGCCTTCCGGCAGCCCACGGCAGATATCAAAGAATTTACGTGCCGGAACCGTGGTCGCGCCCGCGTCGTGCGGCTGCGTCAGCGTAACGCGCGCGATCATTTCCATTTCCAGATCTGTACCGGTCAGCGACAGCGTACCGTCCGCGACCTGAAGCAGCAGGTTTCCGAGAATAGGCAGCGTTGGGCGGCCACCTAATGGGCCACTCACCTGTTGCAGCGGTTTTAATAAATGTTCACGTTCAACGGTAAATTTCATAGCGTCACGATGATAGTGTTCTGATTAAATTGGAGAAATCTTCTTTTATGTCGTGGCTTTCTTCGCGTAACTGCTCAATCTTGCGGCACGCATGCAGCACGGTCGTATGGTCACGGCCACCAAACGCATCGCCGATTTCCGGCAGACTGTGGTTGGTTAACTCCTTTGCCAGCGCCATCGCCATCTGACGCGGACGCGCCACCGAGCGGGAACGACGTTTAGACAGTAAATCTGCCACTTTGATCTTGTAGTACTCGGCCACCGTCTTTTGAATATTGTCGATAGTGACCAGTTTTTCCTGCAATGCCAGCAGATCACGCAGCGCTTCTCGCACAAAATCGATGGTGATCGCACGACCGGTAAAGTTGGCATTGGCGATCACGCGGTTCAGTGCTCCTTCCAGCTCACGCACATTGGAACGAAGACGCTTGGCAATAAAGAACGCCACTTCACCCGGCAGGCGAATGTCGTTCTCATCGGCTTTTTTCATCAGGATCGCGACGCGGGTTTCCAGCTCCGGCGGCTCGATCGCCACGGTCAGGCCCCAGCCGAAGCGGGATTTCAGACGATCTTCAACGCCGTTGATCTCTTTAGGATAACGATCCGAGGTCAGAATGATCTGCTGATTACCTTCCAGCAGGGCGTTGAAGGTGTGGAAAAATTCTTCCTGCGATCGTTCTTTATTGGCAAAGAACTGGATGTCATCGATCAGCAGCGCATCAACGGAACGGTAGTAGCGTTTAAACTCTTCGATCGCATTGTTTTGCAGGGCTTTTACCATGTCCTGAACGAAGCGCTCGGAGTGCATATACACCACTTTCGCATTCGGCTTGCGGGCCATAATGCCGTTACCCACCGCGTGCAGCAGGTGCGTTTTACCCAGACCCGTGCCGCCATACAGGAACAGCGGGTTGTAGGCGCCACCGGGGTTATCAGCAACCTGACGAGCCGCCGCGCGCGCCAGCTGGTTCGACTTACCTTCAACGAAGTTATCGAACGTGTGCTTCACGTTAACGTTGGAGCGGTAGGTTGGCTCTGCGGGTGCAGGCACGTTATCCCAGCCCTGACGAGCAGGTGCAACGCGAGGGGCTGGCGCAGGAGCGGCCTGAGCTGGCGCTGCGACATTCACGGTTTCACGAACGGTTTGGGTGACGGGCCTGGTGCCCACTTCAAAACGCAGCTGCGGGACATCTGACCCGCAGAAATCGTTCAGCAGGCCATTGATGTTATTAAGGTACTTGTCTCTTACCCAATCGAGCACAAAACGGTTTGGCGCATACAAAGCCAGCGTGTTATCGCTCAGCTCCGCCTGCAACGGGCGGATCCACATACTGAATTCTGTGGCTGGTAACTCATCCTGCAATCGGGCAAGACACTGCTGCCAAAGCGAAAGTGACACGGCGGACTCCACTCGAACAATAAAAGAAAACTATTGAATATTCATGATTGTTGGCGCACATCGACATGACCCTGTGCAAAGGGTGACGTGCGAATTGCTATCTGCAATTTAATCCTGACCAGGATCCTGGGATCCCGATCGGGACCGCGGATCATAGCCTAAACTGAGCCAGAGATCTTCTGTTTCTCACAGATTCTTCCCGATTTATCCACAGGAAGATTCGAAACCGGGTAAGTGTAAACGATCCTGGCGCGAGTGCCTCGCGATTTAGCCCGCATATTGGAAAATTTAATGAGCAACGACAATTTATTGCTTAAATGATCTAACGAAGATCCGGGACGATCCTTGCGCTTTGTTGCCGAGCCCGTATAATCCTCGACCCGGCGCGTGATGCTCATCTTCCTGCGTCGTCCGTTGCTCATTTTCCACGCGAAATCGTGCGGAAATACGCGGGAAATAAGGAAAGAGAATTGACTCCGGAGTGTACAATTATTACAATCCGGCCTCTTTAATCACCCACGCTGAGGCGTTAGTCGTTCGAAACTCGTTCGGGTATACGCAAAAGTCAGTGAATTTATTCAAGTTTAGGTAGAAATCGCCATGAAACGCACTTTTCAACCGTCTGTACTGAAGCGCAACCGTTCTCACGGCTTCCGTGCTCGTATGGCTACTAAAAATGGTCGTCAGGTTCTGGCACGTCGTCGTGCTAAAGGCCGCGCTCGTCTGACCGTTTCCAAGTAATAAAGCTAACCCCTGAGTGGTTAAGCTCGCATTTCCCAGGGAGTTACGTTTGTTAACTCCCACTCATTTCACTTTCGTCTTCCAGCAGCCACAACGGGCTGGCACGCCGCAAATCACCATCCTCGGCCGCCAAAATTCGCTGGGGCATCCCCGCATCGGTCTCACAGTCGCCAAGAAAAACGTTAAGCGCGCGCATGAACGCAATCGGATTAAACGTCTGACGCGTGAAAGCTTCCGTTTACGTCAGCACGAACTGCCTTCTATGGATTTCGTGGTGGTGGCTAAAAAGGGGGTTGCCGACCTCGATAACCGTGCTCTCTCGGAAGCGTTGGAAAAATTATGGCGCCGCCACTGTCGCCTGGCTCACGGGTCCTGATAGCCCTCATTCGGGTCTATCAACGCCTGATTAGTCCGCTACTCGGGCCGCACTGCCGTTTCACACCAACATGCTCAAGCTACGGAATTGAGGCATTGCGCAGGTTTGGAGTGATAAAAGGCAGTTGGTTGACGGTGAAACGCGTATTAAAATGCCACCCTTTACACCCCGGTGGAGACGACCCCGTCCCCCCAGGACCTTTTGATACCAGAGAACACTAACGATGGATTCGCAACGCAATCTTCTTATCATCGCTTTGTTGTTCGTGTCTTTCATGATCTGGCAGGCATGGGAGCAGGATAAAAATCCTCAACCCCAGCAGCAGACCACGCAGACTACGACCACCGCAGCGGGTAGCGCCGCCGACCAGGGCGTACCGGCCAGTGGCCAGGGGAAACAGATTACGGTTAAGACCGATGTGCTTGAGCTGACTATCAACACCCGTGGTGGTGATGTTGAGCAGGCGCTGCTGTTGACCTACCCGAAAGAGCTGAAGTCTACCGAACCGTTCCAGTTACTGGAAACCACGCCAGAGTTTATCTACCAGGCGCAGAGCGGCCTGACCGGTCGTGATGGCCCGGATAACCCGGCTAACGGTGCGCGTCCACTGTATAACGTCGAGAGCGACACCTTTGCGCTGGCTGATGGCCAGAACGAACTCGTTATCCCGATGACCTATACCGACGCGGCAGGCAACACGTTCACCAAAACCTTCACCCTGAAACGCGGTGAATATGCGGTAAACGTGGGCTACAGCGTACAGAACACCGGTGCGAAACCGCTGGAACTGTCTACCTTCGGTCAGCTGAAGCAGTCCATCAATCTGCCGTCTCACCGTGACACCGGAAGCAGCAACTTCGCGCTGCACACCTTCCGTGGCGCGGCATACTCCACGCCTGACGCGAAGTATGAGAAATACAAGTTCGACACCATTGCCGATAACGAAAACCTGAACGTCAGTGCTAAAGGCGGTTGGGTGGCAATGCTGCAGCAGTATTTCGCGACTGCATGGGTGCCAAATAACGACGGTACCAATAACTTCTACACCGCGAACCTGGGCAACGGTATTGCAGCCATCGGCTACAAATCTCAGCCAGTTCTGGTTCAGCCGGGTCAAACCGGTAAGCTGGCAAGCACCCTGTGGGTCGGCCCGGAAATCCAGGACAAAATGGCTGCTGTTGCGCCGCACCTGGATCTGACCGTCGATTACGGTTGGTTGTGGTTCATCTCTCAGCCGCTGTTTAAGCTGCTGAAGTTCATCCACAGCTTCCTGGGTAACTGGGGCTTCTCCATCATCGTTATCACCTTTATCGTTCGTGGCATCATGTACCCGCTGACCAAAGCGCAGTACACCTCCATGGCGAAGATGCGTATGCTGCAGCCGAAGATTCAGGCAATGCGTGAGCGTCTGGGCGATGACAAACAGCGTCAGAGCCAGGAAATGATGGCCCTGTATAAAGCAGAGAAAGTGAACCCGCTGGGTGGTTGCTTCCCGCTGCTGATTCAGATGCCAATCTTCCTTGCGCTGTACTACATGCTGATGGGTTCCGTTGAGCTGCGCCATGCGCCGTTCGCCCTGTGGATCCATGACCTGTCTGCACAGGACCCGTACTACATCCTGCCGATCCTGATGGGCGTGACGATGTTCTTCATCCAGAAGATGTCGCCGACCACCGTGACCGACCCGATGCAGCAGAAGATCATGACCTTTATGCCAGTCATCTTCACCGTGTTCTTCCTGTGGTTCCCGTCAGGTCTGGTGCTGTACTATATCGTCAGCAACCTGGTGACCATCATCCAGCAGCAGCTGATTTACCGTGGTCTGGAAAAACGTGGCCTGCATAGCCGCGAAAAGAAAAAGTCCTGATCCGATAAGTTAACGCTAAAATAAGGGCGGTCGATTGACCGCCTTTTTTATTTGTATTGAACGAGAGCAACCATGAGCCATAACGACACTATCGTCGCCCAGGCAACCCCACCGGGACGCGGTGGTGTAGGTATTCTGCGCATCTCCGGCCTGAAGGCGCGCGAGGTGGCCGAAGCGGTGCTGGGTAAACTGCCAAAACCGCGCTACGCGGATTACCTGCCGTTTAAAGACAGCGACGGTACGCCGCTGGACCAGGGCATTGCGCTGTGGTTCCCCGGCCCGAACTCCTTTACCGGCGAAGACGTGCTGGAGCTGCAGGGCCACGGCGGCCCGGTGATCCTCGACCTGCTGTTAAAACGTATTCTGACCCTGCCGGGCCTGCGAATTGCGAAGCCGGGCGAGTTCTCCGAGCGTGCTTTTCTGAACGATAAGCTTGACCTGGCCCAGGCCGAGGCGATTGCCGACCTGATCGACGCCAGTTCTGAACAGGCGGCTCGCTCCGCCCTGAACTCGCTTCAGGGGGCATTTTCTGCCCGCGTGAATCACCTGGTGGAAGCACTTACTCACCTTCGGATCTACGTGGAAGCAGCTATCGACTTCCCTGATGAGGAGATCGACTTCCTCTCTGACGGAAAAATCGAAGCCCAGCTCAACCAGGTGATGAGCGACCTCGACGCGGTGCGCGCCGAGGCGCGTCAGGGCAGCCTGCTGCGCGAAGGGATGAAGGTGGTCATTGCCGGGCGCCCGAACGCCGGGAAATCGAGCCTGCTGAATGCCCTGGCGGGCCGTGAAGCGGCCATTGTGACCGACATTGCTGGTACCACCCGCGACGTGCTGCGCGAGCATATCCACATCGACGGGATGCCGCTGCACATTATCGATACCGCCGGTCTGCGCGATGCCAGCGATGAAGTTGAGCGTATCGGTATTGAACGCGCCTGGCAGGAGATCGAGCAGGCTGACCGCGTGCTGTTTATGGTGGACGGCACCACCACCGACGCCGTTGACCCGGCTGAGATCTGGCCAGATTTTATCGCCCGCCTGCCGGCTAAGCTGCCGATCACCGTAGTGCGCAACAAAGCAGACGTGACCGGTGAAACGCTGGGTATCAGCGATGTGAATGGTCACTCGCTCATTCGCCTGTCGGCGCGCACCGGTGAGGGCGTGGACGACCTGCGTAACCATCTCAAGCAGAGCATGGGCTTTGACACCAGCATGGAGGGCGGCTTCCTTGCGCGCCGTCGTCATCTGCAGGCGCTGGAAGAGGCGGCGAACCACCTCGTCCAGGGTAAAGCGCAGCTGATCGGCGCGTGGGCGGGTGAATTGCTGGCGGAAGAGCTGCGTCTGGCGCAGCAGAATCTAAGTGAGATCACCGGGGAGTTTACCTCGGACGATCTGCTGGGAAGGATTTTCTCGAGCTTCTGTATTGGCAAATAAGTTTTAGTCCATCCTCGTCCGTAAACGTCCACTAACCCGCATTAACTGTTTGTTAATGCGGGTTTTTACTATTCAGTTATTAAGAAGGCGAGATTCATTGGCAAAAGCTATTGCCACTACAGAGTCAGCCTGCTAATTATGTTGATTGTTTGCTAATGGTGATGGTCATGACTACCGAATATACCGTTGTTGAATCTGTTCCCTCTGCCGAAGATTTTTGTCGCTTACGAAATATATCAGGGTTGTCAGCACGCCCGCTTGAGGCTGCCAGGGTGGGTTTGCCGAGAAGCTGTTATGGCGTACACATTCTCTGGCAAGGAGTGCCTGTCGGCATGGGGCGTATCGTTGGAGATGGTGCATTAAACTTCGAGATAGTCGATATCGCCGTCGACCCCGTCCATCAGGGGCGTGGACTTGGCCGAATCATTATGGAAAACATTATTCAATGGCTGGACAGCAACGCTTATAAAGGCGCTTATGTCTCTCTGGTTGCTGATGTACCGGAACTCTACGCGAAGTTCGGTTTTGAGTTAGTCCGGCCGGAAAGCGAAGGAATGGCGAGAGTCTGGGGGTAATGTTGTCATCTGGATCAGCAAACATCCCGCTTTTGTGTCCTTGAATGTGCCCATAGCCATATTTTCAAGGCAACGCATCGCTGATAGATTAACGAGTTAGCTCGATTTTCCAGCTTCTGTATCGACTGCTAATCCATGGTGATTTCCTCCCAGGAAATCACCATTGTCCAAATGGCAACTCGCCTAATCCTTCTTCTCCCCCTATCCTGCTTGCCTGCATCCATGGGGGGTTTATGGCTCGTTTTCTGTTTTGTAGTTTTGCGCTCGTTCTGCTTTATCCGTCTGGCATTGATATGTATCTGGTGGGATTACCGCACATCGCCCGCGATCTGGGTGCCAGCGAAGCGCAGCTGCATATTGCGTTTTCGGCCTACCTCGCGGGGATGGCGTCGTCGATGGTGTTTGCCGGAAAAATTGCGGATAAGGCAGGTCGTCAGCCTGTCGCGATTACCGGTGCGATTGTGTTCGCGCTGGCATCGATACTGTGTTCCGTCGCCCAGGAAAGCACTCTGTTCCTGACAGGACGTTTTATTCAGGGGATTGGAGCGGGTGGCTGCTATGTGGTGGCCTTTGCGATCCTGCGCGATACCTTAAGCGCCCAGCGTCGCGCGAAGGTGCTCTCCATGCTGAACGGCATAACCTGCATCATCCCGGTGCTGGCTCCCGTCGTGGGCTATCTGATCATGCTGAAACTCCCGTGGCAAAGCCTGTTCTGGACCATGGCAGCCATGGGGGCGCTGGTGTTTGTCCTGTCGATTGCCGTGCTGAAAGAGACCCATCCGGGTTCGCAGAATAGCGGCCATACCGCAAGCATTCACCCGGCCGAGAAACTCATCAACCGCTTTTTCCTTAGTCGCCTGGCTGTCACTACGCTCAGCGTGGCGGTGATCCTGACCTATGTAAACGTTTCACCGGTTTTGCTGATGGAGACCATGGGATTCGATCGCGGAGAATATTCAACGGTGATGGCCTTAACCGCCATGGTCAGTATGGCCGTCTCCTTCTCCACTCCTTTTGCACTCAATATTTTCAGCCAGCGCATGCTGATGCTGACCTCGCAGGTGCTGTTCCTCGCTGCAGGTCTGATCCTGGCGACGGCAAGCTCACATGCGGTGATGCTGGTGGGCATTACCCTCATTTGCGCCGGATTCTCGGTTGGTTTTGGCGTCGCGATGAGTCAGGCGCTCGGCCCGTTCTCGCTGCGGGCAGGCGTGGCAAGCTCGGTGCTGGGGATCGCGCAGGTCTGCGGTTCATCGCTGTGGATTTGGCTGGTGGCGGTCATCGGACTTAACGCGCTCAATATGCTGATCGGGATTCTGATTGGCTGTAGCATGGTCTGCATCACTTTACTTTTGGTTATCCAGCCTGCGGCAAACTATGAAGAAGCCCATCAGCAATCTCGATCTTAACCTTTTGCTTTGTCTGCAGCTTTTGCTGCAGGAGCGCAGCGTCACCAAAGCCGCAAAGCGGATGAACGTCACGCCGTCAGCGGTAAGTAAATCACTGGGCAAGCTGCGCGACTGGTTCGACGACCCGCTGTTTGTCAAAACGCCGTTAGGGCTACTGCCCACGCCGCTAACGGTCAGCCTGGAGCAGGACCTGGCGGACTGGATGCAAATCGGCAACCAGATCCTCGACAAATTCCATCATGATTCGCCGGGCGGGCTAACGTTCATGCTGGCTGCAGAAACGCCGTTGATGCTGATCCGCTTTAATGACCTGCTGGAACAGGTGAACCAGCGCTATCCGCAGGCAACGGTGAAAATGCGTCACTGGGATTACGATTCGCTGGACGCCATTACGCGCGGGGAAGTGGATGTGGGCTTCACCGGTCGCGAAACGCACCCGCGCTCGCGGGAACTGCTGAAACTGATGCCGTGGTTTATCGACTACGAAATCCTGTTTAGCGACCGTCCGTGCGTCTATCTGCGCGAGGACCATCCGGCACTTCAGGAAGAGTGGGATCTGGAGACCTTCCTGCGCTACCCCCATATCAGCAACTTCTGGGAACGCAGCGACACCTGGGCGCTTGATGAAGTTCTCAAGGAGATGGGACGTGAGCGCACCATCGCCATGAGCCTGCCGGGCTTCGAACAGGCGATGTTTATGGCGGCTCAGCCCGGTCATAACTATATCGCCACCGCTCCGCACTACTGCCATCACTATAATCACCTCCACCAGCGGAAGCTGATCGCGCTTCCCATTCCCATTGACGAAGCGCAGGCTGAAAAGCTGACCGTTCCCTTCACGCTGATCTGGCATAAACGGAACAGCCATAATCCGAAAATCCTCTGGCTACGGGAGACCATCAAGGCCTTATACGGTGCCAACAGTCCGATTTTTGCCTAAGAAAATGTAAAGTTCGGTCCTAAGGCTTCTCTTACGCCCATTTACTGATTAAAACAGGAGGCAAGTTGAGCGATAATCATGTAACCGTTTAACCGAATACGACCATTATCAAGGAGCGAAAAATGGCAACGCACTTTGCAAGAGGGATACTCACAGAAGGACGTCTCGTATCGGCCAGAATCTCTTCCGCCTGTCACAGTGAGGCGCTCAAACTCCCCGAACACCGCAGAACGCGTTTTTTAGCGTCCAGAGCGCTGCTCGCAGAACTGATGTTCATGCTGTATGGCACCAGCGAACTGCCTGGGATCATCACCCAACCCGAAGGCCGCCCGGTCTTTGCCGACCCGGATCTCCCCCGTTTTTCTATTGCCTACACGGGGAATATCATTGGTGTAGCGCTAACCACCGAGGGGGATTGCGGGCTGGATATGGAGCTTCAGCGTGCAACGCGAGGATTCCACGGTGCAAGCCCGCACGATGACTACCCGCTCTCAAGTAATGAAAAACTCTGGGTGCGCAACCAAACCGATCCCGTCGAGGCCAGAGCTCAGCTCATCACCCTGCGCCAGAGCATCCGCAAGCTCTGCGGTTGTGCCTCAGATGACGCCCGTCAGTTGCAGCTGTTGCCAGGCTCCGGACGCCTGCGTGCCGCTCAGGCAACGCTTGTAGAAGCGCTCAGCGATGCAGAAGATGTGTTGATATGGTCCGTTGCCGTCAGCCCCGCCATCGAACGGCTAAAGGTTTGGGCATTTGACAGTAAAGAGGGATGGCGTACTCTTCCGGATGTGCCCGAGCGAGCCAACGAACCCGCCGCACGTCTGATGCGATTAACCAGCTTACCGGCAGAAAAAGCATACATCCTTAGCTGATCCATTCAGGGTCATCATGATGAAACAGGAGTAATCATGTCTGATACGTTGAAAGTTGTTACGTTACTGGGAAGCCTGCGCAAAGGTTCATTTAACGGGATGGTTGCCCGCACGCTGCCACAGCTGGCACCGGCAGGTATGGAGATTAGCGCCCTGCCGTCTATTGGTGACATCCCGCTGTATGATGCAGATGTCCAGCAGGAAGAAGGGTTCCCGCAGAGCGTTGAGGCGCTGGCAGATCAGATCCGCCAGGCCGACGGCGTGGTCATTGTCACCCCGGAGTATAACTACTCGGTTCCGGGTGGCCTGAAGAATGCCATCGACTGGCTGTCCCGTTTACCTGAGCAGCCGCTGGCGGGTAAACCGGTACTCATCCAGACCAGTTCTATGGGTGCCATTGGTGGCGCACGCTGCCAGTACCACCTGCGCCAGATCCTGGTATTCCTGGATGCGATGGTGATGAACAAGCCGGAGTTTATGGGTGGCGTGATTCAGAACAAGGTCGACCCGCAGACGGGTGACGTGGTGGACCAGAGCACGCGTGACCATCTGTCTGGTCAGCTGACGGCGTTTGGGGATTATATTAAGCGGGTTAAAGCCTGATAAAAAAGCCCGGTGGCGCTAGCGCTTACCGGGCCTACACTCTTCAGTAGGTCAGGTAAGCGAAGCGCCACCTGACACCACAAACCGCACCTTAGTGCGCATCGATAAACACAATCTTCAGCACAAACAGCAGCGCAACAACAATCACGCACGGGCTGAGATCGCGGAAGCGGCCGGTACCGATCTTCATCACGCAGTACGAGATAAAGCCCAGCGCGATACCTTCGGTGATCGAGAAGCTGAATGGCATCATCACGGCGGTAATAAACGCCGGCACCGCTTCGGTTAAATCATCCCACTTCACGCGTGACAGGCTGGAGGTCATCAGCACCCCCACGTAAATCAGCGCGCCAGCTGCCGCATACGGAGGAACCATACCCGCCAGCGGAGAGAGGAAGATCACCAGCAGGAACAAAATACCCACCACCACTGCCGTCAGGCCGGTACGACCGCCCACGGACACGCCGGAAGAGGATTCAATGTAAGCGGTAACAGACGAGGTGCCGATGAAAGAGCCCGCGACGGAAGAGATGCTATCCACAAACAGCGCCTGCTTCATGCGTGGGAATTTCCCTTTCTCATCCGCCAGACCTGCTTTGTCCGTCACGCCAATCAGCGTACCGGAGGAGTCAAACAGGTTGACCAGCATGAAGGAGAAAATCACACCCGCCAGGCCCAGGTTCAGGGAGCCCGCCAGGTCAACGTGACCAATCACGGTTGAAACGCTCGGTGGCGCAGAGACGATACCGTTATAGTGAACGTCGCCCAGCATCCAGCCCAGTAAGGTCGTGACCACGATGGACACCAGCACCGCCGCATGAATATTGCGGGAGGCCAGGATCGCAATGATGAAGAAGCCCAGCACGCCCAGCAGCACGTTATGCGAGGTCAGATGACCAATGCTCACCAGCGTTTCCGGGTTCGCAACGATCACACCGGCGTTTTTCAGCCCCATCATACCGATGAACAGACCAATACCGCTGGTAATACCCACGCGCAGGCTCACCGGAATGTTCGCGATCATCCAGTAACGTACGCGGAAAATGGTCAGCAGCAGCAGACCAATAGCGCCCCAGAAAATCGCGCCCATGCCTACCTGCCACGGCAGCCCCATCGCCTGAACCACCACGAACGCGAAGAAGGCGTTCAGACCCATAGCGGGAGCCAGCGCAACCGGCAGGTTAGCGAACACGCCCATCAGGATGCTGCCAAGCGCCGCAATCAGACAGGTAGTCACAAAGACGGCGCTGGTATCCATGCCAGCAACGCCCAGAATTTGAGGGTTCACAAAAACGATGTAGACCATCGTCAGGAAGGTGGTGAAACCGGCGATCACTTCGGTGCGTGCCGTTGTGCCGTGCTCGCGCAGTTTAAACACGCGCTCAAGCAGACCCTGACCAGATGTCTGGGTAGTGTGTTGTTGACTCATCATCAATTTCCGAACAAGGAGGGAAAATTCGTCGCTATCCTATACCAAAATGCGACAATAGTGGCGGTTACGTGATACTTTTTTCATTGATTTTGCTTATACGGCAACGATTGCGTCCCGGCGAACTGCCGTACGAAAACGTTAAACTTGTTAAAAGGGAAAGGCATGTCCGGAATTGAAGCGGTATTTTTTGACTGCGACGGTACGCTGGTCGACAGTGAGGTCATTTGTTCCCGCGCGTATGTCACCATGTTCCAGGAATTTGGCATTACGCTGGAGCTCGAAGAGGTGTTTAAGCGCTTTAAGGGCGTGAAGCTCTACGAGATTATCGACATCATTAACGAAGAACACGGTGTCTTTCTGGCAAAAGCGGATCTGGAGCCGGTGTATCGCGCCGAGGTTGCACGCCTGTTCGACTCAGAGCTGGAAGTCATAGCAGGCGCAAACACGCTGCTGGATGCGATGACGGTGCCGATCTGCGTGGTCTCTAACGGTCCGGTCAGCAAAATGCAGCACTCGCTCGGCAAGCTTGAAATGTTGCACCATTTCCCGGAAAAACTGTTCAGCGGCTACGATATCCAGCGCTGGAAGCCCGACCCGGCGCTGATGTTCCATGCGGCGAAAGCGATGAACGTCAACGTCGAGAACTGCATTCTGGTGGATGACTCGTCTGCGGGTGCGCAGTCCGGCATTGATGCAGGGATGGAGGTGTTTTACTTCTGTGCCGATCCGCACAACAAGCCGATCGTTCATCCAAACGTGACGACCTTTACCGATCTGGCGCAGTTGCCGGAGCTGTGGAAAGCGCGCGGGTGGGATATTACTCGGTAGTGTTTCCCCTCTCCCAAAGGGAGAGGGAGAAAACCAGTTAGAGCGTAGGGCGGGTAAGCGCTAGCGCCACCCGCCACAAAAATCACTCTTTCGGGTCTTTACCCGCCAGCAGCTTGTCCAGCTCGTCGCCGCCGACGTGACGGAAGTCCTGACCCTTCACGAAGTAGAAAATGTATTCGCAAATGTTCTGGCAGCGGTCGCCGATACGCTCGATGGAGCGCGCGCAGAACAGAGCGGTCAGCACGCTTGGGATGGTACGGGAGTCTTCCATCATGTAGGTCATCAGCTGACGCACGATGCCTTCATACTCCTGGTCGACCTTCTTGTCTTCCCGGTAGATACGCACCGCTTCGTCCAGATCCATACGCGCAAAAGCATCCAGCACGTCGTGCAGCATCTGCACGGTGTGCCGACCCAGTGACTCCAGGCTCACCAGCAGCGGCTGGTGCTGCTGAGAGAATTTCTCCAGCGCGGTGCGGCAGATTTTGTCGGCCACGTCACCAATACGCTCCAGCTCGGCGATGGTTTTGATGATGGCCATCACCAGACGCAGATCGCTCGCCGTCGGCTGACGTTTCGCGATAATGCGCACGCACGCTTCGTCGATGGCGACTTCCATCATGTTGACGTTCTTGTCGCCTTCAATGACGCGCTTCGCCAGCTCGCTGTCCTGGTTGTGCATCGCCGTAATCGCATCGGAAAGCTGCTGTTCAACCATGCCACCCATGGTCATCACCTGCGTGCGAATACTCTCCAGCTCTGCGTTGAACTGGCCAGAAATGTGTTTGTTAAGATTGAGGTTGTCCATGATTCACTCCAAATCAACCGTAGCGGCCAGTAATGTAATCTTCGGTTTGTTTCTTCGCAGGCCTGGTGAACAGCGCGTCCGTATCGCTGAACTCGATCAGCTCGCCCAGGTACATAAACGCGGTGTGATCGGAGCAACGCGCAGCCTGCTGCATGTTGTGGGTCACGATAACCACGGTGTAATCCTGCTTCAGCTCGGTGATCAGCTCTTCAATACGGCCAGTTGAGATCGGGTCCAGCGCTGAACACGGCTCATCAAGCAGCAACACTTCCGGGCGAATAGCAATACCGCGCGCAATGCATAGACGCTGCTGCTGACCACCGGACAGAGAGTACCCGCTCTGGTGAAGTTTATCTTTGGTTTCGTTCCATAATGCGGCCTTGGTCAACGCCCACTGCACGCGCTCGTCCATATCGGCACGGGAAAGCTTTTCAAACAGACGAACCCCAAAGGCGATGTTGTCATAAATGGACATCGGGAACGGCGTCGGTTTCTGGAACACCATCCCCACTTTGGCGCGCAGCAGGGCGATATCCTGCGCCTGGGTCAGAATGTTTTCACCGTCCAGGATGATTTCACCTTCAGCACGCTGCTCCGGATAGAGCGAATACATTTTGTTAAAGGTACGCAACAGCGTGGATTTACCACAGCCAGACGGACCGATAAATGCCGTGACCTGGTTCTTCGCGATATCCAGGTTGATGTTCTTCAGGGCATGGAATTTGCCGTAGTAGAAGTTCAAATCACGAACCTGAATCTTACCCGGGGCAGTATCAACCATACTCATTGACTCTTTTCCTCATTCGGCGCCGCGAGCTGCCGCGCCGTAAAAAATTAACCGTGTTTCTTCTTCGCGAAAATGACGCGCGCCAGAATGTTCAGCAACAGTACGCAAAGGGTGATGATCAGCACCCCGGCCCAGGCCAGCTGCTGCCATTCCGCGAATGGGCTCATCGCAAATTTAAAGATCGTCACCGGCAGGTTGGCGATCGGCTGCATCATGTCCGTGCTCCAGAACTGGTTGGAGAGGGCAGTAAACAGCAGCGGAGCCGTTTCACCGGCAATACGGGCGATAGCCAGCAGAATCCCGGTCATGATCCCGGAGACCGACGCTTTCAGCGTAATCGCAGAGATCATTTTCCACTTCGGCGTACCCAGCGCATAAGCCGCTTCACGCAGGCTGTCCGGCACCAGTTTCAGCATGTTCTCGGTGGTACGAATCACAATAGGCACCTGCAGCAGCGCCAGCGCAATCACACCCGCCCAGCCGGAGAAGTGTTCCATTTGCGCAACCACGATGGTGTAAACAAACAGACCCACGACAATCGACGGAGCAGAAAGCAGGATGTCATTAATGAAGCGAATCACCTCAGCCAGCCAGGATTTACGCCCGTACTCTGCCAGGTAGATACCCGCCATAATGCCCAGCGGCGTACCGAACACGGTCGCCCACAGGATCAGTAATCCACTCCCCGCCAGGGCGTTCGCCAGACCACCACCCGCCGTGTTTGGCGGCGGCGTCATTTCGGTGAACAGCGCCAGCGACATGCCATCAATACCACGGGTGATGGTAGACATCAGGATCCAGATCAGCCAGAACAGGCCGAACGCCATCGTCGCCATGGAAAGCGTCAGCGCAATGCGGTTTTTGAAACGACGCTTTGCCTGCATTTTGCGGCGGGATTCCGCCAGCTGAGCGGTGCTTTGCATTTCGAGAGTCGCCATCAGCGTGCCCCCTCATTTTTCGCGAGACGCAGGATCATCAGCTTGGAAATCGCCAGAACAATGAAGGTGATAACGAACAGAATCAGACCCAGTTCCATCAGCGCCGCGACGTGCAGCCCGGATTCCGCTTCGGCAAACTCGTTCGCCAGCGCAGAGGTAATACTGTTACCCGGCATATACAGAGAGGCGCTGTCGAGCTGGTAGGTGTTACCGATGATAAAGGTGACCGCCATGGTTTCACCCAACGCACGGCCTAATCCCAGCATGACGCCGCCGATCACCCCATTTTTGGTGAACGGAAGGACAATGCGCCAGATGACTTCCCAGGTGGTGCAGCCGATGCCGTAGGCCGACTCTTTCATCATCACCGGCGTTTGTTCAAAGACATCGCGCATAACCGCCGCAATGTACGGAATAATCATGATGGCGAGGATCACCCCTGCCGCAAGAATACCAATACCGAATGCCGGGCCTGAGAAGAGGGCGCCCACAAACGGAATGGCAGAAAGAACATTTCCCACCGGCTCCTGGAAGTATGTGGCAAACAGCGGCGCAAAGATAAACAGGCCCCACATGCCGTACACAATACTTGGAATGGCCGCCAGCAGTTCAATGGCGATGCCCAGCGGACGACGCAGCCAGCCTGGCGCCAGCTCCGTCAGGAACAGGGCAATACCGAAGCTTACCGGAACCGCAATCAGCAGAGCGATGAACGAGGTCACCAGCGTGCCGTAAATGGGCACCAGTGCACCGTAAACGTCGTTCGGCGCATCCCACTCTTTGGTCCACAGGAAGGAGAAACCGAATTTCTGAATGCTCGGCCAGGAGGAGAAAATCAGAGACACGATAATGCCGCCCAGCAGCAATAGCACAATCAGCGCAGCCAGTTTGACCAGCGCGCTGAAAATCATGTCACCTTTTTTACCCGGAGGGTTAAATGCAGGCTTGGTTGCAGCCATAAATCACTCTTCTGTTAAACGCGTTTACGAAATCGGCGGGTAAGCGCAAGCGCCGCC
>NZ_JTLF01000217.1:0-5043 GCF_000798855.1 Enterobacter sp. ZOR0014
GAACATCAATCACCTTCAGCGCAGTGACCATACAGGTACAGGCTGTGGTTGGTCAGGCGGATGCCATGACGAGCGGCGATTTCACGCTGACGCGATTCGATGGAATCATCGCTGAATTCAATGACCTTGCCGCAATCGAGGCAGATCAGGTGATCGTGGTGATGCTGCTGGGTCAGTTCGAATACAGATTTACCGCCTTCGAAATTATGACGGGTAACAATGCCCGCGTCATCAAACTGGTTCAGCACGCGATAAACGGTGGCCAGACCAATCTCTTCACCCATGTCGATAAGACGTTTATAGAGGTCTTCCGCACTGACATGGTGGTTGTCTGGACCCTGAAGCACTTCGAGGATTTTTAACCGAGGAAGCGTTACTTTCAGGCCAGCCTTCTTTAATGCGGTATTGTTGTCAGTCATGCGGAATCTGTCCTGTTGCTAAACGATTCACTTCTGAAAGAAGTGACAGAAAATGCACCTTGGATATTGCGTCTCATTATAGAACTGCCACGGCTAAATGAAAACTGCAAGTCTCAGGCAAAGTATGCTTATAAAAATGGGGTATCACCGACAAACTTGTGAAATGAAAACCACATTTTACCAGGGAAACATTGTACAGGTCTGAGCGAAAAAGTTAAAAGTTTGTAGCAATTAATTTAATCGGTTTTACCTGGAAAACGGGCGCAACCGCCGTTGCGCCGCGAAAATCAGGCGTTGAGAATATCGTCCAGGTGCAGTTCTTCACGGATCTGCTTAACCCACTTCTCTACGCGCTCAGCGGTGAGCTCAGGCTGACGGTCTTCGTCGATGGCCAGACCCACGAAGTGATCGTCATCGGCAAGACCTTTGGAGGCTTCAAAGTGGTAACCGGCAGTGGGCCAGTGACCGACAATAACGGCGCCGTTCGGCTCAATGATGTCGCGGATAGTGCCCAGCGCGTCGCAGAAGTACTCGGCATAGTCTTCCTGATCGCCACAGCCAAACAGGGCAACCAGCTTGCCGTTGAAGTCCACCTCTTCCAGCGTTGGGAAGAAATCATCCCAGTCGCACTGTGCTTCACCGTAGTACCAGGTTGGAATACCCAGCAGCAGAATGTCGTAGCCCTCGAGATCTTCTTTGCTGCTCTTGGCGATGTCATGCACATCAGCAACGTCTTTACCGAGCTGTTTCTGAATGTTTTTTGCGATATTTTCGGTATTGCCGGTATCACTGCCGAAGAAAATGCCGATGATTGCCATGAGTAAAATAACCTCTTGAAACTTAATGGTATGGTGGCGCAATTCGGCCACGGATAAGGGCAATAATAGCAGAACAGGCAACCCTGCGGAAACCGCTATCGCGCAGGACTGCACTCTGTGCTACATGAAAAGGGTAAAAAAGGGGTTTTTCAGACTTATGCCTGGCTGCGCAATGTCTCAAGCTGGGCGATCAGCATCTCTTCAATGAGCTCGCTGCGGCTGATATTACGCGCTTCCGCCAGCTCGTTAAGCGCATCGACAGCGTCAGCATTGAGCTTCAATTCGACACGCTTAAGCCCACGATTTTTATCGCGTTTAAGCTGGTTGCGTTTATTAATACGCAGCTGTTCGTCGCGCGAAAGCGGATTCGTTTTCGGTCGTCCCGGTCGACGCTCATTCGCGAACAGATCTAGTGTCGTACGGTCCGTTTGTTCTTTGGCCATGATTCAGAGACTTCGGGGGAAACACGCCGCCCTGCTAATGCCCGGGCGATAAGCGCGCCATCATACATCAGCAAAAACGGCACGCCAACGACTGGAAGCCCGTCGTCTTCCAGTCGCTCTCTTTTTAATCAATTTGCCGTATCAGTGAGATAGCGACGAATGGCGCGCAGGACTGCTTCAGGTTTTTCCGCATGTACCCAATGCCCGGCACCGGCAATTACATGGGCGCGCGCCTGCGGGAATTGTGCCAGCAGCGTGTCGCGGTAAGCATCAGTAACGTAAGGCGAGTTACCGCCGCGAATGAAGAGGGTAGGATGCGGCCAGGCGGGGACGGCCTCCCAGCCCACGATGTTATTATACTGGTCCCACAGCACCGGGACGTTAAAACGCCATTGCCCCTCAACAAACGACTTCAGCAGGAATTGCACCACGCCTTCTTCATCAAGATGCTCACGCATCACGGCTGCTGCCTGCTGACGGGTGGAAACGCCGGCCTCCGTCACCGCATTAATTGCCGCGAAGATCTCATCGTGACGGCGAACGTCGTAATCCACTGGGGCGACATCAATCACCATCAGCCCGGAAATTCGCTCAGGTGCCAGTGCTGTGAGCGCCATGACCGCTTTACCACCCATCGAATGCCCGATGAGGGTCACTTTCTGCAGGTTGTGGGCGTCGAGCGTATCCAGGAGATCCTGCGCCATTGCCGCGTAGGTCATCTCGTCTGCGCGCCCGGAAAGTCCGTGGTTGCGCATATCGACCTGTAAAATATCGTGATCGGTAACCAGATCGCGCGCCAGCACGCCCAGGTTATCCAGGCTGCCAAAAAGTCCGTGAACCAGTACGATGGGAGGATTATTGTTCGGCGATTGTGCAGTTTGCGCTCGGGTATTCAATTTCATGGCAAAGTTCTTTTTTTACGTTTGTCAGGTTAGGGTATCATGTTGACCATTCTGCCGCCCGGCCGCAAGGTTCCAGTTTAATCTGACTTTTGCCGCCAACCTGGTTTGACGCTATCCGCTGTTGGGATTTGACCTTATAATCCCAATGACTTGTATTCAGATAAGATATCGCACTGGATTAAGATGAAAACAATCGAAGTTGATGACGAACTCTATCAGTATATTGCCAGCCAAACGCGGCATATCGGGGAGAGCGCGTCCGACATTTTACGGCGCATGCTTAAAATTTCCGCCGCTTCACAGCCTGCTACCCCAGTCACCAAAGATGTCGTGTCTCAGCCGAGCGTTGTTGCACAAGCAAAGCCTGCCGTGACGCCGGTAAAAGATAAAGTACGCGCGATGCGCGAGCTGCTGCTGTCCGACGAGTATGCGGAGCAGAAAAAGGCGGTTAACCGCTTTATGCTGGTGCTGTCTACACTTTACTCCCTGGATAACAAAGCGTTTGCTGAAGCGACCGAGTCGCTGCACGGTCGTACTCGCGTCTATTTCGCGGGTGACGAGCAAACGCTGCTGCAAAATGGCAACCAAACCAAACCTAAACATGTCCCTGGAACCCCATACTGGGTGATCACCAATACCAATACGGGCCGCAAGTGCAGCATGATTGAACACATCATGCAGTCCATGCAGTTCCCGGCGGAATTGATTGAAAAGGTTTGCGGTACAATTTAACCCTTGCATCAGAAGGACCCGGTAATGGCAAATCACAGCCGTGCAGGCCAACCTGCACAACAAAGCGATTTGATTAACGTCGCTCAGCTGACCGCGCAGTATTACGTGCTGAAACCGGTCGTGGGCAACGCAGAACACGCAGTGAAGTTTGGTACATCTGGTCACCGCGGCAGCGCGGCACGCCATAGCTTTAACGAACCGCACATTCTGGCCATTGCTCAGGCCATTGCGGAAGAGCGCGCTAAAAACGGCGTTACCGGTCCGTGCTACGTGGGGAAAGATACCCATGCGCTGTCTGAACCGGCGTTCATCTCTGTGCTGGAAGTGCTGGCGGCAAACGGCGTCGACGTGATTGTGCAGGAGCATAACGGCTTCACGCCAACGCCGGCGGTGTCTAACGCTATCCTGGTGCACAACAAAAAGGGTGGCGCGCTGGCTGACGGGATTGTTATCACGCCATCCCACAACCCGCCGGAAGACGGGGGCATTAAATACAACCCGCCTAACGGTGGCCCGGCAGATACTAACGTCACCAAAGTGGTAGAAGACCGCGCAAACGCGCTGTTGGCTGACGGTCTGAAAGGCGTGAAACGCATCTCTCTGGATGCGGCAATGACGTCCGGTCATGTAAAAGAGCAGGATCTGGTTCAGCCGTTCGTGGAAGGGCTGGCGGATATCGTCGACATGGCGGCGATTCAGAAAGCAGGCCTGAAGCTGGGCGTGGACCCGCTGGGCGGCTCTGGTATCGAGTACTGGAAACGCATTGCCGAGCATTACAAGCTGGATCTGACCATCGTGAACGATCACATCGATCAGACCTTCCGCTTTATGCACCTGGATAAAGACGGCGCGATCCGTATGGACTGCTCCTCCGAGTGTGCGATGGCGGGCCTGCTGGCGTTGCGCGACAAATTCGATCTGGCGTTTGCTAACGACCCGGATTATGACCGTCACGGTATCGTCACCCCTGCCGGGCTGATGAACCCGAACCACTATCTGGCAGTGGCGATCAACTACCTGTTCCAGCATCGTCCGCAGTGGGGCAAAGAGGTGGCTGTTGGTAAAACGCTGGTCTCTTCCGCGATGATCGACCGCGTGGTCGACGCGCTGGGCCGCAAGCTGGTGGAAGTGCCGGTGGGCTTCAAATGGTTTGTTGACGGTCTGCACGACGGCAGCTTCGGCTTCGGTGGTGAAGAGAGCGCCGGGGCATCCTTCCTGCGTTTCGACGGCACGCCATGGTCAACCGATAAAGACGGTATCATCATGTGCCTGCTGGCGGCGGAGATCACCGCGGTCACCGGTAAGAACCCGCAGGAACATTACAACGACCTGGCGGCACGTTTTGGTGCGCCAAGCTACAACCGTATTCAGGCGAGCGCGACCTCAGCCCAGAAAGCGGCGCTGTCTAAACTCTCTCCGGAGATGGTCAGTGCCAGCACCCTGGCAGGGGATCCGATCACCGCGCGTCTGACGGCTGCACCGGGTAACGGCGCGTCTATCGGGGGTCTGAAAGTAATGACCGACAACGGTTGGTTCGCTGCACGTCCGTCCGGTACGGAAGACGCGTATAAAATCTATTGCGAAAGCTTCCTCGGCGCTGAGCACCGTCAGCAGATCGAGAAAGAAGCCGTAGAGATTGTCAGCGAAGTGCTGAAGAACGCGTAAGTGCGTTATCGGTGCGGGCTGATGCCCTCACCCCGGCCCTCTCCCACGGGGAGAGGGAGAAAAC
>NZ_JTLF01000179.1:0-1368 GCF_000798855.1 Enterobacter sp. ZOR0014
GTCACACTATCGTTAACTGAATACATAGGTTAACGAGGCGAACCGGGGGAACTGAAACATCTAAGTACCCCGAGGAAAAGAAATCAACCGAGATTCCCCCAGTAGCGGCGAGCGAACGGGGAGCAGCCCGGAGTCTGAATCAGCTTGTGTGTTAGTGGAACGGTCTGGAAAGTCCGACGGTACAGGGTGATAGTCCCGTACACGAAAATGCACAGGTTGTGAACTCGAAGAGTAGGGCGGGACACGTGGTATCCTGTCTGAATATGGGGGGACCATCCTCCAAGGCTAAATACTCCTGACTGACCGATAGTGAACCAGTACCGTGAGGGAAAGGCGAAAAGAACCCCGGCGAGGGGAGTGAAAAAGAACCTGAAACCGTGTACGTACAAGCAGTGGGAGCCTCTTTATGGGGTGACTGCGTACCTTTTGTATAATGGGTCAGCGACTTATATTCTGTAGCAAGGTTAACCGAATAGGGGAGCCGAAGGGAAACCGAGTCTTAACTGGGCGTTAAGTTGCAGGGTATAGACCCGAAACCCGGTGATCTAGCCATGGGCAGGTTGAAGGTTGGGTAACACTAACTGGAGGACCGAACCGACTAATGTTGAAAAATTAGCGGATGACCTGTGGCTGGGGGTGAAAGGCCAATCAAACCGGGAGATAGCTGGTTCTCCCCGAAAGCTATTTAGGTAGCGCCTCGTGAACTCATCTTCGGGGGTAGAGCACTGTTTCGGCTAGGGGGCCATCCCGGCTTACCAACCCGATGCAAACTACGAATACCGAAGAATGTTATCACGGGAGACACACGGCGGGTGCTAACGTCCGTCGTGAAGAGGGAAACAACCCAGACCGCCAGCTAAGGTCCCAAAGTCATGGTTAAGTGGGAAACGATGTGGGAAGGCACAGACAGCCAGGATGTTGGCTTAGAAGCAGCCATCATTTAAAGAAAGCGTAATAGCTCACTGGTCGAGTCGGCCTGCGCGGAAGATGTAACGGGGCTAAACCATGCACCGAAGCTGCGGCAGCGACGCTTATGCGTTGTTGGGTAGGGGAGCGTTCTGTAAGCCGTTGAAGGTGGCCTGTGAGGGTTGCTGGAGGTATCAGAAGTGCGAATGCTGACATAAGTAACGATAAAGCGGGTGAAAAGCCCGCTCGCCGGAAGACCAAGGGTTCCTGTCCAACGTTAATCGGGGCAGGGTGAGTCGACCCCTAAGGCGAGGCCGAAAGGCGTAGTCGATGGGAAACAGGTTAATATTCCTGTACTTGGTGTTACTGCGAAGGGGGGACGGAGAAGGCTATGTTAGCCGGGCGACGGTTGTCCCGGTTTAAGCATGTAGGCGGAGGTTCCAGGTAAATCCGGTACCTTTT